>WFOZ01000572.1 GCA_015487825.1 Planctomycetaceae bacterium | reverse complement strand
GTCCCCGTCCCTGAAAATATCTGATTATCGATTGAAGCGACCACGCGGTTGCCTCGTAAAACGATTTTTAGATGATGCCAATCGCCATCGATCACTGAGATCGCATGTTTGGCCAACGGTTCAATGCGATAGAAAGAATCATCTGCCAGTTGTTCCTTTGTTGGAGGAATCCGTTTGCCTCCATTTTGATCTCGTGCTTTTTTCTGCTCTCTTTTTGAAGCCGTATCGCCTCGATCTTGCATCAGCTGTACCTGATTTTTCATGACCGCAAATCGTAATAGATGGGCCTGTCCGCCAAATTGGCTATCGCCATCAATCAGGCAAAGAAAATATCCCGGCTTGGCGAATTTGAAATCGAAATCTAACGATAAATCTCGGCCCTCAATCGGAATGCCAATGCTCGGACCATGACTGTCCCCCGCAGCAGCAACTCCTCGCAATGCTTTTTCAAAAACCGAAAACGAATCCTTGCGACCGCCTGCTTTCCACTGTTCAGGAATCGCATCTCCTGAAAAAGATTCATCCAGCAAAACACGATCTTCCGCCTGCACTCCGCTCGCCGTAGTTGAAAAAAACAATATCGCAAAAAGCAAGTATGTGAATCTCATTAATTGGTAACCTTGAGCAAAATGGGGTGAGAAATCAAACCGGTTTAACATGGTAAACATTGGCAACATCTGAAATATACAAGTGGTTCCCAACAGATACAAGTCGCTGGAACTTTGCTTTAACTTAACATTGAAGTTCAATTCCCCTGCATCGCTTGCTGGTAAGCACGGTTCCATTTGGCGACATCTGCGGGGGATAGCTCGTACAAATCGATTGATTGGCCCAGGTGTTTCTTGGGTTCAAAGAAACGAAAATAGCTGAATGCACCGATGTCGGTTGAATGACTTCCACCTTTGCCATCTCTTACAACATGTGGTCTGCCTTGCACGAAATTGACACTGACCGCGTAAACTCCTGGTTCGGGATGCCCTTCAGGTGGAAGGTGATAATTGATTCCCATGATTTCCGGACGCATCGTGCCGAAATAAACCAGACCAATTTCAGATAGCCGATGTTCTTTCATATAGTCCCGCACCTGATACAAATCCTGCCCCCAGTCGAGATTGGAATCGAGTAAATGATAACGACCGCCGACCGGTCCGCCTGCCAATTCATTGAAGTAAGCCAGATGCCCCGGATGAAATCGTAAGGAAAAGGGAGTCAGACAAACAGAAAGCAGGATCAATCCGGAAACAATCCGGTGTGATTTCAGGTTGATGGTATCAACAGTTTGAGCCGCAAACAAAAACAGAAACGGCATGATCGGCGAAACATAACGCAGCCCCAGTTGATTCTTCGACAGGCTCGCAATTAAGAGCATCGCTAAAACAGGCATCAGCAATACGGAATAAATACGCCCGTTCTGTTTCCCGTTGCGTAACGAAGGCAAATGCAAGCCGGCAATCGCGATTCCGATCAAGAACTGAATCGGATGCGGAATTTTGTAGAGTAACGCCATCAGGTAATAACTGCGATAACCGGTCACATTCCATTGATCATTCAAATAACAGGGATGAACCTGCGACATGATGTAGCGTTGTAAATCGAAGCCCGTTAAATAATCTCTGGGAATCAACAACGGCACAGACTGTAACCATTCGGGCAGTTCATGAAGACGTTTTAGTTCAGGACTTTGAAATGAATAAGAGTTAATCGAATCAAAAGTTCCCTGAAAAAGATACCCGGCGTTCAAGACGAACAAGCTGATTAAAAATAGAACGACCCATTTTTGAGTGATCATTTTTGCGGAATCGATAGCAACAACTTCCTTGTTTCTAAACCGTACAATCCACCATTGTGCGATCAACAACGGGACCAATAAAATTGCAGTAAATTTTGTTAATTGAGCCAGCCCAAGCACCACTCCCAATATAACTGCCCACTTCCAGCCGGGTGATTTCGCGAAATGCCAGCCGATGTAGAATGTTAACAGAAAGAAACCGGCTATCGCTAAATCCTGCGTCACCAATGTTGCCTGTGATAAAACCGTCGGACTGAACGCCCAAAGAAACAGTGCCAGATAAGCCGTTTTGTCGCCAAACAACTCGCATGCCCAAATTGCCAACAGTAGCCCCGTTGCTACAGAAAGCAGAATCATCATGCAGCGACCAAGCAGATAATAAAATTCGTATGATTCGGGATTGGCTTCAGTAAAATGATTCCCATATTCGCCGGGGTCTTTGAAATTCTCGATCTCACCAGTCTGGGCAGAAGTGAACAACAAAGGGAGTGCCGCCCAGATTCGTATTAACGGAGGATTCAATGTATCGAAATCAAATCGTCCTGTTCTCAACGCCAGATACCCGACCGGCAAATGCCAGTATTCATCGTGAGTCACTGTCAGTTTACGACTGACATCAAACGCAATCGCTGCATGAACCGTTAACAGCAGAACGACAATTAACCAGAACTTTTTATCGTTCAGGTTTTTATTTTCAGCAACAGGCATATTGAATCCAGGTCAATTCACTGATAAGAAACTGTAGGTCAGGCTGTGCCTGACATTGATTGATAATTACGGTCACAGATTTTGTCAGGCACAGCCCAATACTGTCCGGTGAATTGGCTGAAAAATTGGAGTCGGAATGGTTCGGGGCTAAGTAATATTTTGTTGTGAGGTGGCATAGTATTTGCATTCTTTAATTGG
>WFOZ01000571.1 GCA_015487825.1 Planctomycetaceae bacterium | reverse complement strand
CTACATTTGAGCGTGTTATTGTTACCGGGCCATCTCCTTATGACTACAACAAGCGTCTCAAACCTTATGAGCAATTTGAAAAGGAAGATTTTGAAGACGATCCCGAATTAAAAAAAGACTACGATGAAGCTGTTGCGATGGCGAAAAAGTATCCGATGTCGGAATCTGCCCTTCGTGGTCGTGATCTGTTTTTCGGCAAGCGGGTTAATTGTGCCGCCTGTCATGTCGGGGCAAATTTAACGGATGAACTGTACCATAATCTCGGCGTCGGAATGGATGCGGAAAAACCGGATCTTGGTCGATATGAAGTCACTAAAGTCGACAAAGATAAAGGGGCTTTCAAAACACCAACCATTCGTAATGTCGCCAACAGTTTTCCGTACATGCACGATGGAAGCCAGAAAACGCTGATGGAAGTTGTAGAACATTACAACAAAGGGGGAACGCCGAATGAATTCCTCAGCGATAAGATGAAAAAGCTGGAATTGACTGAACAGGAAAAGAAGGATCTGGTTGCGTTCATGGAAGCCTGTACCGGAAAAATTACTCCGGTTGAAACAGGCCGCTTGCCGGAATAATTTCCACCGGAATTTATCATTCGCAGCAACGGGATTCACATCAACATATACATGTTTGTTGTGGATCCCGTTTTGCGATGGGAAATTAGCCTGGTACCTCTTGTATCGTTCTTTTTATGCGAGACAATGGAGCATAACGGAGACCAGAGTTCCCAGCACGACTGGTTCATTCTGATAGCCGTAACCAAACTGATATTTTTCTAAAATTTGCGAGCCGATCGCAAACTTTTACCGTTAGTAATACAGAGCCTGGACCTCAGTACCTCTTTCCATTAGATGATATCGTTTCTGTGTGATCGATAAAGGGAATTATTCAGTGATTAAGCTTTGGCCGGGAAGCCCGTATCCATTGGGAGCGAATTGGGATGGTGCGGGCGTCAATTTTGCTCTCTACTCCGCCAATGCAACCAAAGTAGAGTTGTGTCTGTTTAGCGAAATCGACGATATCCATGAAACACAACGGATTGAACTTCCGGAGCAGACAGATTTTGTCTGGCATGGTTATATTCCGGGACTGAAACCGGGGCAGTTGTATGGATACCGCGTGCATGGGCCTTACGAGCCGCATCACGGACATCGCTTTAATGCGAATAAAGTGCTTCTGGATCCGTATGCAAAATCGATTGGTCGGGAAATTCGCTGGACCGATGCAATGTTTGGTTACAATGTTTCAGATCCTGCCAAAGATCTATCCTTTGATGATCGTGACAACGCAGCCGCTGCTCCGCTTAGTGTTGTTATTGATGACCGTTTTCGCTGGGGACATGATAAGCCTCTAAAAACCCCCTGGCATAAAACGCTTATTTACGAATTGCACGTTAAAGGTTTTACCATGAAGCATCCGGGGGTTCCCAAAGCAATACGGGGAACATATGCCGGGCTCGCATCACGAGCTTCAATCCAACACATGCTTGATTTGGGAGTAACCGCTGTTGAACTGATGCCGGTTCACGAAAAGATTGATGATCGGCATCTGATCGAAAAAGGGCTGAGCAATTACTGGGGGTATAACACACTCGGATTCTTTGCCCCGGAACTTAGTTATTCATCAAACAAAACTCCCCAGGGTTGTGTGAATGAATTCAAATCGATGGTGAAAAAACTGCATCAGGCAGGTCTGGAAGTTATTCTGGATGTCGTTTACAACCACACCGCAGAAGGGAATCATCACGGGCCGACCGTCAGTTTGCGGGGGATCGATAACAGTTCGTATTACCGCATGGTTCACTCAGATCGTCGATTTTACATGGACTACACCGGCTGTGGCAATACGCTGAATATGCAGACGCCGCATGTATTGCAATTGATCATGGATTCGCTGCGTTACTGGGTCAACCAGATGCATGTCGATGGTTTTCGATTCGATCTGTGCAGTGCGCTCGCCCGGGAATTGCATGAAGTCGACAAACTGGGGGCGTTTTTCGATATCATTCATCAGGACCCGATTCTTTCGCAGGTGAAGTTAATTGCAGAACCGTGGGATTTGGGAGAGGGCGGTTATCAGGTAGGAAATTTTCCTATTTTGTGGACCGAATGGAATGGAAAGTATCGAGATTGCGTGCGTCAGTTCTGGCGAGGCGATGGCGGAACGATGTCTGAATTCGCAACCCGCATGACCGGAAGCAGCGACCTGTATCAACATAACGGAAGAAGGCCTTATGCAAGCATCAACTTTGTGACCTCACATGACGGATTCTGCATGCAGGATTTAGTCAGCTATAACGAAAAACATAACATTGCCAACGCAGAAGATAACCGCGATGGAGACAATCACAATTTAAGCTGGAACTGTGGCGAAGAAGGCCCGACCGAGCAGCCGGAAATACTGAAACTCAGAGGACGCCAAAAACGAAACCTGATGACGACGCTATTACTTTCTCAGGGCGTGCCAATGATGCGGGCCGGGGATGAACTGAGTCATACTCAAAATGGAAACAATAATGCGTACTGTCAGGACAACGAAATCAGCTGGCTAAACTGGGACCTGGATATTACGAAAGAAAAATATCTGAAGTATGTCAAACGAATTGTTCGCCTGTGGAAAAACAACCCTGTCTTTCAACGCCGCCATTTCTTTCAAGGGCGAAAAATTCGGGGAGATGAAGTTCAGGATATTTCCTGGTTGACTCCCAGCGGACAGCCGATGACCGATGAAAACTGGAGCGAACCGCATGTGCAATGCTTAGCCGTGCGATTAGAGGGAGGACTGATTGCCGAGGTCGATGAAAAAGGGCGTCAAATTCATGGGAAAACTTTTTTACTGCTTCTTAATGCTCACAAGCACTCCGTCGATTTTACTTTGCCCGCCCATCGAGAAAATGAATTCTGGAAGCCAACTATCGATTCAAGCGACAGCTCTCAGGAAACAGGCCTGATGAGACAAGGGCAGGTTTATCGTATGATGGGGAATTCCATCGCCGTACTGAGACTCAAGACGGTTTCCTCCCGCATTGCAGCCCGACTGCTCGAGTGGATACAACCGGAAAGAGCAAGCACGCTGTTTGTACCTGAT
>WFOZ01000570.1 GCA_015487825.1 Planctomycetaceae bacterium | reverse complement strand
CTCCGAAACATGCGGCAAGGAAGCGATCAGGCAGATGTCCAATTTGCCTTCATCGACTTTCTAAAAATTCACGTGGTACACGTTATGTTCGATCTTGCCCCCACTGCAACGCACAAGTGATGCCAGAGGTCAAGTGTCCTCGGTGTAGCACATTTCGCGTGTGGGGCAATAACGATGAGACAAGATGTAAAGGTTGCGGCAACCCTGTAGAATAAAGAAGTGCCAATCCGCAGGCTGGGATGGCACACGAAGATCAACGTCTGTGAAAACCAACACCCGAAGATCACCAGGGCCATCACTGGCCCGGCTCGCCGGGTTACAGCGAATCGGCGTCCATCATTTCGACGGTGTTGCCGAAAGGGTCTGTGATGTAAACGGAGCGGGTGCCGTCGCGGTGGGTTTTTAATTCTCCGTACTTCTCGGCATCGCAAGAGGTGTAGCCGATGTGGGGCGGATGTTGATCGGGGATGACCAGTGCCAGGCTGATGTTGTTGAATTTCAACAGTGCCCAGGTTTCATCCTGGTAAGCAATTTCGCACTGAAATTTTTCCCGATACCAATCGACAGCCGTTGCAATGTCCTCAACAGAAATTGCAATATGATGGATTTCATCCAGTTCAGCAGGAGTTGATTTCGTCGCCATGATCCCTCCAGCTTCCGTCTGCGAACTCTCATTCAATAGATTCGACATCGGTATGAGGCAGGCAGGCCATTTTGTAAAACAGACATGCCTGCTCGCATGCTTCTACAAAGTCTTTCGGCATGCTTGCTTCTGTTTCTTCGTCCCATTCAATAATGTATTGAAGAGTTGCACCTCGCCCTTTAGATTCCACAACCGTACCGGACCACCCCCGAGCGTCTACCTCAGGGACTTCCGGTATTTTCACATCTGGTTTGAGACGAATTCTCGTTCCAGGTGCCAGTTTTGTTTTTTTGGCCGGCATGTTCTTATCGATGTCCGATCTTCAGAAGTGTACTTCAATGTTCCCGGAAATATCACAGCTCAATATCAGCAGGTAGTGTTACCTGCCGAAACTCTTTAACTGAAAATTTACTCCGGAGACTTACCGCAGCCAATAATAGTAACGATAATATCATATTTCGCAACAATCCGGGAACATATCAACCATTCCTCAGGTGAGAGCCGTCTACCCCCTCCGTTTCCGGTTAGAGTAGCTCTTTGACGGCATCCCGTTCATCTCGCAGTTCCTGTAACGTCGCATCAATTTTTGCTTGTGCGAATTCGTTATGTTCAATTCCCTGAACGATATTCCAGCTGTTTCCATCTCCGCTCAGCGGATAGCCAAAAATAAGGCCTTCATCGATGCCGTAGCTACCATCACTACAGACTGCAACGCTGAATAGGTCGTTATCTGCTGTGGGGCGAATAATGCTTTTTACGGTATCTAACGCTGCATTGGCAGCAGAAGCGGCACTTGATGCTCCACGTGCTTTGATGACAGCTGCTCCTCTTTTTTGAACGGTTTCGATGAATTCACCCTGTAACCAGTCGAGATCGGTAATGACATCCGTAACAGCTTTCCCGTCGATGTTGGCGTGGTAGAAATCCGGGTATTGTGTCGCGGAATGATTTCCCCAAATCGCCATGTTTGTGATCGCGGAAACAGGCTGTCCCGCTTTATTTGCCAATTGCGAGGCGGCCCGGTTTTGATCGAGTCGGGTCATCGCGAAGAAACGATCTCGTGGAATCTTCGGTGCATTCGCCATCGTGATTAAGCAGTTCGTGTTGCAGGGATTTCCAACAACAAGCACACGGACATCGTCAGCCGCTGCGGCTTCAATTGCTTTGCCGGTACTGGTGAAGATCGGACCGTTAATCTGTACCAGATCTCCCCGTTCCATGCCCGCTTTTCGGGGAACCGAACCAACACAAAGCACCCAGTTACAGCCGGCAAAAGCATCTTCAAGGTGATCGCTATCCTGTTTAACAACGCCTGCAAGAGTTGGAAATGCGCAATCTTCCAGTTCCATTTCAACGCCATCGAGTGCAGCCATCGCGTGGGGCAGTTCAACCAGATGCAAAATTACAGGCTGATCAGGCCCGAAAACTTCGCCACTTGCCAGTCGAAAAATCATCGCATAACCAATTTGACCAGCCGCACCTGTCACCGCAACTCGAACCGGGGATTTCATCGTCTTCACTCCGTCTGTTAATTCCAAAAATCAATACGCTGTAACCGTAGCTATGTTTTAGCGAGTTGCAGCCAGAGCCTCAATGATGGGAACCTCTATTAATTCAAAAAACTTACTGAACGCAGAGGATGGAAGCGGGCAAACCATTGAGCAGAGTCTGCTATTGCGGAGCGTCGCATATAAAAAGTGGTGTCGAATTTCCAACATGGTCCGCAATAGCGGACCCTACGGCAACGGTTGAATAGTTGTTCCGTAGAGAGATTCAAAACCAGGGCGTAGATTGCAACTTTCCAACGAATATTGTTCCTGAATGACTACAATCGAGCTGTGATGGCGATCAGAAAGCCGAACAACGGGACCAAGCCACCAAGTACCAGTAGTAATGGCAGCGATGCAAAAGAGAGCCGCAACGGGATTTCCACCGGGAGTTCAAGTGAATTTCTTTCGGGTGTCCATTCGCTGCCGTCTGCTTTCAGGTAATGAACTCGCGTTTGCCACAGGAATGCCAGAAAAACAATCAGACTGAGTATGACGGTCAACATGGCGGAGAAAGAAAGCCCTTCGCCTGTTGCCTGGGGGGCCATACGTGACTGGGTTGTCAGCAGAACGGCCCATGCGTTGTTACAGAAATGGACAAAAAGTGGTGCCCAGAAACTGCGGGTTGTGTAGTAGACATAATGTAGAACCAGCCCCATCGGAAAAACAGCCAGCGCGTGCACGGGATGCACATGGGCAATTGCGAACAGAAAAGAAGTCATCAATATCCCGGCTGTGACGCCCCATCGCGAAATCAAGCCCCGGCCAATTACTCCCCGAAAAATCAATTCCTCTCCCAAAGCAGGAGCCACCGCAATCACAAGCAGAAGCGCCCAGAGAGGGGAACCGGCAGACATCGCTTTCAAAACATCCATCGCCTGCAGAGTATCCAGCGATTGAAAATGTGGATAATACTCAAGCAGAACTTTCCAGCCAACCATTCCCCATTGATGAATCTGTCCACAGATTGTCGCCAGCGGGATCACGATGCAACTCAATAAAAACAGATGTTGCAAAGGGAGCGGACGGGAACTGAGCCGATGTCCAAGGTTTCCTCGCAGTCGAAACCACGCGGCAAGTAAGGCAACGCTCACAAAAAGAAACTGTTCCCCGGCGATCAGGGTAAGTTGTTGAGTTTCCAGGTAATCGAGAATAATAAGATCATTCCACGCAATCCCGGCTGAAACGAAAATCCCCGCCATCACACCGGCTGTTAATAACAGCCCCAGCAAATGCAATCCCCACGCTCCCAGAAACCACACAAGCGATTCAAAAAGCCCAGGTCCTCT
>WFOZ01000569.1 GCA_015487825.1 Planctomycetaceae bacterium | reverse complement strand
GGGATGGATACCGTATCGAGAAGATCATCTTCCAGACGCTGCCCGATGTCTGGATGACAGCCAATGCGTATGTTCCAAATCGCAAAGGGAAACTCCCGGCGGTACTCTGCGTGCATGGGCATTGGCGTGGTGCCAAACAGGACCCTCACGTGCAGGCGCGTTGTATCGGCTTGGCTAAACTTGGTTATTTTGTTCTTGTTGTCGATGCGCTCGGAGCCGGTGAGCGCGGGCTTGGAAAAGCGTTGGGGGAATATCATGGCGAAATGGTCGCTGCAACTCTGTTTCCGATCGGAACCCCTTTAAGCGGATTGCAGGTTTATGAAAACGGCAGAGCGGTCGATTACCTGCTCACCCGCAAAGAGGTTGATGGTACGCGTCTGGGAATTACCGGAGCCAGTGGCGGCGGCAATCAATCGATGTACGCCGGTGCCTGGGACGAGCGATTCAAGGCGGTTGTGCCGGTTTGTTCGGTCGGAAATTATCAGGCGTATCTCGGCACAGCCTGCTGCATGTGCGAGGTCGTACCGGCTGCGTTGCAGTTTACCGAAGAATGGGGCGTTCTTGGCTTAACCGCTCCCCGCGCGTTAATGGTGATCAATGCAACACGAGACGGAATTCAGTTTTCCGTGCCCGAAGCGAAGAAGTCGATTAAACTGGCCCGTCCAATTTATGATCTTTACGGTTGTCCGGAAAAAATTCGACACACCGTTTTTGAATCAAAACATGATTACAACCAGCCGATGCGCGAAGCGATGTATGGCTGGATGAGTTTGTATCTCAAAGAAGAAGGAGATGGAACACCGATTCCGGAACCGGAAATAAATCTGGAACCACCTGAAACACTACGATGCTTTCCCGGCGAAACTCGTCCGGATAACTGGTTGACCATTCCCGAATTTGCCTATCGTCAGGGAAAAAAGATCGTCGATCAAATGGTTGCACCCGTCACAAAGAAAGAGTGGCAAAATATTGCGGCGACGTGTAAGAAATCTCTGAATCGAGTTCTGGGAGTAACAACACCACAACAAGAGATGAAAATCGCTACTGACAAAATAAGCAAAACGGAAGAAGTGGTCACGTTTGAAGCGGAACCGGGGATTGTGTTGAGTATGCATCGTTTTCAGTCGCAAGAACCAGGGCAAAGGCAGAGCGTTGTACTGCTCAATCTGGAACAACAATCACTCCCAGCGATGGATGAATTGAAAGAGAAACTGCTTCAATCAGGATTTAATGTTGTTATTCCGACTCTGCGAGCGAGCGGAGATTTAGCCTGGAAGCGTGATAAAATTGGCCGTGCCCCGGATCATAACACAGCCGAGTGGTCACTCTGGTTGGGACGTCCGCTGCTTGGACAGTGGGTGCTTGATGTACGAACCGTTTTATCTGTTCTGGAATCAAAAATCGACGAAAAAATCAGACTCGTTGGATATGGTCCTGCAGGAGTTGTCGCGATTTGTGCAGCCGGGGTTGATGCACGAATTCAAAGCGTTGTAACAGTCGGTTCACTATCAAGTTATCTCACAAAAAAGCCATACGAAAACCAAAGACTCGGCATCATCACCCCCGGCCTCCTGCGAGACGCAGGAGACATCCCCCACCTGGCCGCATTAGTTGCCCCACGAAAACTGATTCTCACTGCAGGTGTCAACGGACAGGGAAATCCGCTCGGCTCAACGGAGTTGCAAAAGCAATTCGAGCAGACAAGCAACGCCTATGGGATGATGCAAGCCGAAAAGAACCTGTCCATTTTGTACGAATGCTCGCCCAATGAATTAATCAAACTTTTGAAGTAACCCGGGTAGCCCTCCCTGGTCATCGGAAGAGCCTCCGTCACCCGTGATTTCAAGAGGCAACAACTCGTCTTCAACCCCATTCGGATTCCCTGCCAGCGTGGTCAAAATGAAAACACGAATGGATTGTTACGTCAAGATGGATGAGATGAATATGTGAATAAAAGGGGGCAGCTCTTTCAAAAGAGACCTGCCCCCTTTTACTTCGCGCCGGCTTACAAAGTTGTAATTGTATTGCCACAGCCTATTTGATTATTGTCCGAAACGAGAAATCCAACCATCTTCTGTAAATAATTCACCTGCAAAACCATCACTATCCTCGGCAAGATTCTCTGTTTTTTGTTGGTCAATTTCACCCGCAATTCGGAATTGCTCTTCTTCATCCAACCATTGCAAAAGATGAAAGAGCATTGATTCTGCAACTTCAGGAACCAAAATGTCCGATAGCTCCTCAGCATTCTCACAAATACTTATC
>WFOZ01000568.1 GCA_015487825.1 Planctomycetaceae bacterium | reverse complement strand
GGTCGGGCTACCCTGATTGCCATTAAACGAATAATTGTCTCTTCTTTCGTGGTTTTAATCCCTGTTTGGTTCCGGCTACGCCGGGTTAGGATAGTCTTTTTCATTTTCCACATGTCTTCACACGAATATGACGAAACTGCACCGTCATGGCTGGGCCTGCGTGTAATTGCAGGGCGAGAATGCCGGTTGATCTTCGCGTTTCTTTATCTTCGTCTTCCACTTCCGAAGTGATCGTACCGTTGATCTTGTGGATCAAATGATTGCCGTGAGCGATAATGTGATAATCGTTCCAGTCTTCCGATTTAATGTTTTTTTGCATCGCATCGGAATCTCCCAGCGAGGCGATCACTCGTGGTTTATGATTGTTTCCGATGACAGTTCGCTGGCTGCGATCAGCCAGAATCCCGCGGAATCGTTCGCCGTAATTGATGCCGGAGTATCGCGTGCCTGCTTCAAAGTCGGCTTGATATCCACCGACAACCCACTTGGAACCTTCCACTTCAAAACTGCGGTATTGGATTCCTGAATTTCCATTGACAATTTTATATTGCAACTTCAATTCGAAATCACCAAATTCTTCACCGCGGTAGATAATGAAAGTGTTCCCTTTAGTCGGATTCTCTTTTGTTGTCTGACCAGTAATGCAGCCATCAACAACGCTCCAGAATTTTGGATTGCCGTCCCAGTTTTTCAGCGTCTTGCCATCAAACAAAGATTTCCAACCGGCATCAGCCGTGCGGGCATCGTTTTTTATAATCCAGATATTACGATAGACAACGGGGTTTCCATGTCCCTGCAGATAAAAACCATCCGGACCAGCCCCTTCTTTGTTCTTACCGGGAGTGCCGTGTGTCAGTTCAAGATTATTATGAATCACAATCCCATTTTGGCGAATCGTTGCTCGTGCATTCTTGATCTTTTTATCACCCTCGTATCGAGCCGCTGTAAATTCAATATCGTAAGTTTGCCACGTCAATGGAGGGAAGCAGGCATTAACCAGTGGTTCGGAAATCGAATAGATGCCGCCACATTCATTGTTCTTCCCTTCCAGACCAAACGAATCGAGTACCTGACATTCATAGCGGTTCTGAAGGTAAACCCCACTGTTCCCGCGAGCCTGTCCGCGAGCAGCCGGTTTGAATGGCGTGCGGAACTCGAGATGCAACGTATGATCCCCAAACTTCTCTTTCGTTTCACACCCGGCTGCCAGCAGATTTTTCATCGTCAGGTGACCATGAATAAAATTCTCAGCCGAGCTTCCATCAAACAGGACGGTCGCACCCTTGGGAGGCTTCGCCCCTAATGTCGGACTTTTGCGAACAATTTTCTTCAGCTCTCCATCCACTCCATCAATTGTCAGCACTCCATCCTGAATCGTTGCGTGATGTTCCCCATTGGAAAATGTGGTGAGCCCCTCTTTCGTTTCTCCAGTTGCCTTTTCTCTTTTACCACCTTTAAGCCAACCGCGTCCGGGCAATCCTCCCACGTAAACGACGATGTCAAATTTAGAATCGCCCAGCGCGATCACCTGCGCCCCAAACGGCTGCGATTCGCCATCCACATCGAGCTTTCCAGCATACTCTCCCTGAACATCATAATCTGCCCCCGTCAATGCAGGATCAGTCACCAACACCTCATCCGCAGCGCGAACCAGCGTCGTTGAAGCTACTACAAACAAACAAAATAAACTCATCAAAAGTCGTCGCATCATCAGTCTCCTGTTTTCTTTTCTGGCAAAAACATCATACATGGATATAAACGGTTCTCTATTCGTCGATCTTAGCCCCAAGTAATTTACGATTCAAGGAGCCGCCGCTGAACAGCAGTTCTTCGATTGCATTTTCCACATCTTGTATTTCAATCGTTGCAGAATCTTCACGTTCGAGATGAAACTGCATTGCCCTGCGTAGTAACTCCTTGATAAACGCTGCACTGACCCCCTCCGTTTTTTTTACCGTAGCTTCAATAACTTCATTGCTCAAACTCACTCCGTAGGAATAAAGTCGAATCAGCTTTGCACGTCCTTCATCGTCGGGAAGAGGAAATTCAATCGCCTGATCAATTCGTCCCGGACGTGATGCCAATGCTGCTTCAAGCTTTTCAGGACGATTGGTTGTCAATATGAAAAGGATATCTGCATCCTGCTGAAGCCCGTCCATTTCGTTCAACAGTTTATTAAGCAGAGCTTCTTCGCATGGGCTGTGCATTTCTGTTCGATTCCGGGCGATTAAATC
>WFOZ01000567.1 GCA_015487825.1 Planctomycetaceae bacterium | reverse complement strand
ATCGTCGGTAACGCCATCGGGAACTGTTTGAAACAACTCTCTACGGATTGCATAAATCGCGCCGGTAGCAGAAATCGCGTTGCCTGAACGACTCTGGGCGAGTTTCAGCATTCGGTCAAAGTTCCAATAACTGTTCTCACCGTCGGCTGCAATGCCGGTTCGTTCTGCACTGCGATAAACCTGATTTCCAGCCACGCCACCGATGTTCGCATCGGCAAACGGCTGAACTATATTTCGGATTGCATCTTCCCGGTACATGCTGTTTGCATCCGAAAAGAGCAGAATTTCTCCGCTCGCTTGCGCAATCGCAGCATTAAGAGCAGGGGCTTTGCCGCCACGAGGCAAACAGAGCAGACGGATTTGATCGCTGGTGTATCGTTTGACAATTTCTTCCGTGTTATCGCTCGACCCATCCGAAGCGATAATTACTTCCAGCAGTTCTTTCGGATAATCTAATGAAAGAATATTATTGAGCTTTGCTTCAATCCCTTCATCTTCATTATGACAGGCGATAATCATGCTTACTTTGGGAGTGATTGGTTCTTTACGGTAAGGCTTATGCCATAACATTCCACGTAACAGGACAACCAGCGGATACCCAATATAGGCCCAAAGTACAATTCCGCTCAGCAGATAGAAAACTGTTTCGATCATGATGAACACCCGCCTTGCCTGAGGAGATAAACAAGCCTTTGAACATTGCCTGGAAGATTGAATTCGTCAAAAACTTTCTCCCGCCCCGCTTCTGCCAAACGCTGGCGAAGTGGCTGGTCGTAATACATTCTTAACAGTGATTGTGCGATCGCGTTGGAATCTCCAGGTGGTGTCAGTAAGCCTGTTTGCTCATTGATCACAATTTCGGGGATGCCGGAAAGATCGCTGGCGATGACAGAAACTCCACTGCACATCGCTTCCATCAACACCACAGGAATCCCTTCTCGTCGTCCGCATTTTGTGGGCACGCTGGGTGCAATCAGCACATCTGTCTGTTGCAGCAGTTCCTGGATTTCTGTTGATGTTCTGCGACCTTCAAATTGAACATGCTGTTCAAGACCTGCGTGTAGTACGAGTTCTTCCAGCATTTGCTGATCCGGGCCGTCTCCGACCAGATGGCATTTGAAATCGATCCCCTCTTTTTTTAACTCACAGCAGGCTTCCAGAAGGAATCGCTGCCCTTTAACTTCGTGCAAAGTGCCGATGCAAATAAAGCGGAAGGGACCATTTCCGGTTTCAAAAGGAGTTGGAAATTCTTTAAGTTTGAAGTCCTGCGGATCAACACCACAATGCACCACATGCACCGTTGGTTCATATTGTGGCCCGCAGATATCGAGGATCATCTGGTGATTATAATTTGAAATGGTGACCACCGCTTTGGCGTCGTTAACTTTTTCCTGCAACATATGCTGATCACGATGCAAATCTGAACCGTGAGCAGTAAAGCTATAAGGAATTCCGGTGAGTTGATGGATCACCCAGGCTGCCATCGCCGGATGAGAGGCAAAGTGTGCATGCAGATGATCGACACTTCTTTTTTGCATCAAACGGGCCAGATAAACAACTTTCGGGAAGAAGAGAACAGCCCCCATGAAATATCGTTTACTTCCCCAGTTTGCTTTAAGAACTCGGAAGAAAGTTTTGAAATAGAGGCCAGGAGTTTTTACCAGATAATACAGGTGAGCCCAGGCAATTTGTATGGAGATCCAGGGGGTGAAAAATGCTCGTTTCACATAAGGCTCTGCTTCGGCGTGGATGACAGAAGTTCGTTCCCGCTGAAGAGGATAAACATCGACCTGATGCCCCTGCCTTTCGATTTCCCGCATTTCAAATAGCACGAATGTCTCTGTGATTTTCGGAAATCGCGACATCATGTAAGCGATTTTCAGTGCTCTGGTAGACTGGGGCGATTTGTATGTTTGAGATTCTTCAGTGATATTTTCTGTCAGATCAGTAGTCGCTGACAGCCAGGGCCCGAGTAGTGGGACTCGTTTCAGTTCCGGGAAAAATGAAGTAATATCCATCAGGTCCCGGTTCAGATTCAAAACGATGGCAGAGCTTGCAACAGCCAGTAACAAGCCGGAGCTCCAGTGTAAATCGAACAGGGCCTGAGCCAGTATCAGAAATAACGCACAACCTCCTGTGATGAAAAAGGACTTGTTGAAATCGGTCGATTTTTGTGCGTAGTCGGTGAAGATTCTGACAACCAGATACTTGGTGAGTGAGTGCAGGATAATTGCAGCAGTCACACCAATCGCGGCTCCATAAGCCCCGTAAATCGGAATCAGCCACCAGCACATGATTAAAGAAAATGCTGTTGCAAACAGATCGATCGCCATGAAAATGCGAACCATTCCGAGCACTTTTAATAGCTGGGAATTAAATCCGAACACAGACTGAATGAAATAGCCGGCTGAGAGAATGACGAGAATGATCGAAGAATCTGCATATTCACTACCGAACAGCAGAACCGTCAGCGTTGGCGCTAATGTAACGCAAACGGCGAAAACCGGAAAACTGAGTACCATCGCCCAGATGGAAGTTCGCTGGTACATTTCTTTGAGCTGTTCCTGGTTCCCCTGGCTGAACAGTCGTGTTGCCAATGGCATAAACAGGACCGTAAAATTGATGAGAATTAATTCATTCAGTTTCACGATAGGCAGCACAGCACGAAACGATGCAGAAGCAGTCGTATCGGCCAGCCACCCGAGCATAAACACGATAAAAGTGCCTCGAACCAGAAATGCGATGTCAGATGTCAATAGGGGCAGGCTGTACCCGAAAAAATCTTTCACCGGGATAACGGGTCGCTGTTTTCTGATTTTCTGTGGAATTTTTTCTTCACGCAGATAAGTCGAAACGAGCAGCACATCGATCAGCACTGCTATCAGGCCTGAAACAAGATAAGCCATCGCAATATAATGCAGCCCGCCGTTAAGCAATATTGCCGTGACAACTCCTGCCAGACGAATACTCGGCCCTAAAAGATGACGCCTGAAAAATACAGTTTGTGTCTTTCCCAAAAACGCATAGACCGATAGCGAAACACTACTGAAAGCGTTCGTCGGGACAAGTATTATCAGTGTGACAAGCAGGCTGACTGCAACAGGCTCAACCGCGAACAGAGAAGCGAGTTGTGTGGAAAGGAGCCAGACCGAGACGACAATGATTGATCCCAATGTTAATACAACGCTGGCTGATAAGATCAGAATGCCACTTAAACGCCGAAAATCGCCCTGTTGGTGATACATGGCACCAAATCGGGAAAGCGACTTATCCATTCCAAACGCTGCTGCCAGTGCAGCCATTTCAATCACAGAAAAAGACCAGGCAAATGCACCGTAGTCGAGCCGTGATAGATAGCGGATCACCACAATCTGCGTGACCAGATTGATGACTAAAGAAAAACCTCGCCCGGCCAGTAACAATGAAGAACCGCGGATCTGTTTGCGCGTAGATTCTGTGTGTGCATTGGATGCACTGGCAGCTTCAACGGGTGCTTGAGTAACAGCTTTCATCTCAGCAGAGTTCCTCCAGCATTGCCTGCCTTGGTATGAGATTTCTGGATTTGAGATTGTTTTTCGTGTTGGACAACAGACGGCTCTAAAGAATTCTCATCGAAACTGTCCGCAGCAAATGGAGATAATTCGTTTTCATCCGGGGAACCGGAATCGAATGACTGCATTCCCGGGAGAGGAAGTTTTTCAACAAAGACAAGCACGACAAATCCTAAAAGCAGGCCAAGCAGACCGGAAGCCATCAATAATGGAATCGGTTGAGGCCAGACCGGTTCCTGTGGAATGGCGTATTCATCCAGAACCTGCACAGCAATAGAAACCTGACCGCCAGCCAGCGCTTCCTTATTAAGTTGTTTCTGACGCAGTTGAGCAACCGTCGATTCATGAGCCTGGTTAATGCGTTGCAAGTCGGAATTCAATTTTTCCTCTCGCAATAAAAAAGCATCCAACGTGCTGAGCCTTTGCCGTTCTGCATCGTGTAATTTTTGAAGATGCGTTTCTTCTGCCCGAGCCATTT
>WFOZ01000566.1 GCA_015487825.1 Planctomycetaceae bacterium | reverse complement strand
GGTCGGGCTACCCTGATTGCCATTAAACGAATAATTGTCTCTTCTTTCGTGGTTTTAATCCCTGTTTGGTTCCGGCTACGCCGGGTTAGGCAGCACGACAAAATACAAATATGTTTCGATATGCAACGGTCATAGAACTGATACCTGGAGTGACTGGTGTAAACAATGGTGAGAAAACGTAGTACCGGGCGGGCGAGTAGCATCAGCGAACGATGAGAATTGAAGCGATTTATCCAAAACCAAAGACGAGAAAACCCAGCACGGCTGGTTCATTCTGATAGCCGTAACCAAACTGATATTTTTCTATAATTTGCGAGCCGTTCGCAAACTTTTACCGTTAGTAATACAAACAGGAACAGAAAATATGCCCTTGTTTACAGCATTTCATTTTGAAATATATCTCTGTTTGCGATACTCGGATGGGCTGATGCCGATGTGCTGGCGAAATTGACGGGTGAAATAGTTGGACTCGTTGAAGCCGCATTTCATTGCAATCTCCGTTACGCTCAGACGACTGTTTGTCAGGAGGTCCGCAGCAGCCTGGAGACGTACATTCAGAATGAACTGTAGCGGTGAGGTCCCAAGTAGTTTCCGAAAAGTTCGTCGAAACTGACTTGGCGAAAGATGGCATTCCCGAGCCAGGTCGTTCAGATCAATCGCGTTAGAGTATTCGTTGCAGATAATATCGAGTGCAGGCATCATCTTGTTGAATGGATGCAGACGCGGGTTTGCTTTGCCGAGTTTTCGAGTCATCCCTTTCAATCCAACGACGCAACCGTCGATCCCATAGAGTGGCAATTTCGTCGTGCAAAACCAGGAGACACCCCCTTCGGCGTCGAGCAACAATTCAACTCGCTCGTGAATCGGCATCCCCCCCTGCATGACGATTTGGTCGTCTGCGTGAAAAGCGTCAGCGATTCCTTTCGGGTAGAAATCGGCACCGGTTCTTCCAATCACCGTTTCAAAGCTATCTTGCCTCAGCAACTTCAAGAGTGCTTGATTGCCCATCATCAATCGTGATTGACTGTCTTTGACGAAGAAACAGACTTCCGGCAAGTGGTCGAAGAGCGACTCCAGCTCCCCGCGATTTTTCAGCGTTGCCAGAAAGTTCTCGACGAAATCATGTTTAGGTGTATTCACAATCCTCTTTTCCAATGAAAGTGCGCGTTTTGTGCTGTTATTTGCGCGATTCCGGCGAGATATGCGCATTGCAGTGCGATATCATACCCCGGTCGCGGCACAGGCGGCAACCTGGTTTGTGGTCATACCCGATTACAGTTCTGATATTCCCCGAATGTTTACGAGGAGAGAAAGAGATGTTGAAGCTTGGCATGCACACGGATAATTGGCGTACCCTCAGCGGCTCTTTCGAGCAGGCGGTGACTGCCGCCCAAGACCTCGAACTGGAGTACATCGAGTTTGGAGTTGTTGATGGTCAGGACTTCATTCAAGGGCTTGGCTACGCGCCGACGATCTCGCTGGATTCGAACCCGATTCGCCTGCGTCGCTATCTCGATGAACGGGGGATCCGGGTCTCTCAGATCGATGCGGGTTATCCAATTTCGGGACCTCTTGGGGCCACATTCGGTGTCCGTTATGCACAACGCGCCATCCAATTTGCCCGTGCCATCGGCTGCCCTTGTGTCGATACGACCGATGGCCAATTCAAGCCGGAAGGTTACAGCGACGAGGAAACTATCGCCATGACAATTCAAAACTACCGGCAGATTCTAGAATGGGCTCAGGATTATGAAATCACAATCAACATAGAACCGCACGGCCCCTTTACCACGAACCCAGAAATTCTCGCTCGAATCTTTGATCATTTTGATTCGCCTTACCTGGGCTTGAATTTCGATACCGGAAACACCTTCATTGCCGGTCAAGATCCGGCGACCTTCCTGAAGCGTTTCCTGCCACGGCTCAACCACCTGCACATTAAAGACGTGACAGCCAACCTGGCAGCCGATGCGACGGATGAGTCCACGGGGATTGCCATGTCGGAATCGCCTATTGGTTCCGGAATCAATGCTGAGAATATCGCCAAGTGCATTCAGCTCATGAAAGCGGCAGACTGGGACGGAGTGCTTTCGATTGAATGTCTGGGAACCGAAGAGGTTCTCGCAACCAGCACCAAATGGCTGCGTAACCAAATCGCTGATTAAGGATCGCGTCAAATGAAAAAGTTACGAAT
>WFOZ01000565.1 GCA_015487825.1 Planctomycetaceae bacterium | reverse complement strand
TTATTGACCTGATCGAGATGAGCCAGGTAATTTTTATTTAACTCTTCCGCGTTTTCACCAAAGGGAATCAGTTTGGATGGATGATTCGAGTATTTGATGGTCTTGGTTCCGTAAAGTGTTTTTGTACTTTGGAAAATCGAACCGAGTGCGTAATAATCTTTAGTTGGGATTGGATCAAATTTATGATCGTGGCAGCGTGCGCAGGCGACTGTCAGTCCCAGGAATGTTTTCGAAACAGTTTTAATTTGATCATCGGCCAGGTCGTATTTGAATTCAGTACCTGAGGCATTGTGCCTTTTCGGACCAACAGCCAGAAAACCTGTTGCGATTAAATTTTCTTCTTTCTCCGCCTGAGATTTAGCTTCAAGTAAATCGCCTGCAAGTTGTTCGGTGATGAATCTGTCGTAAGGCTTATCTTTGTTGAAAGCATTGATCACATAATCGCGATAAGGCCAGGCGTGTGGATACGTAAAGTTGAACTCCATCCCGCTCGATTCAGCATAGCGAGCCAGGTCGAGCCAGTGCCTTCCCCAGCGTTCCCCGAAACGAGGCGATTTCAAAAGAGAATCGACAACTTTTTCATATTCTTTTTTTGTCGGATTTTTTGTAAACGCCTCCACGGCTTCAGGAGAAGGAGGCAGGCCGATTAAATCGAAGTATACGCGACGAAGGAGAGCAGTTGCTGAAGCATCTGCAACCGGATGTAACTGTTTCTTTTCCATTTGTGCGAGGACAAATCGATCAACCGGGTGTTGCGACCATTTTTTATTCTTTACTTTGGGCAATCTGGTAAACCGTGGTTTATTGAGTGACCAGAGTTGTTCGGACTTCTTTTTATCGGCTTGTTGGCGCATTTTGAACGGGTCGCCGGCACGTGGATCGGGAGCCCCCATCTTAATCCATTTTTCAAAATCAGCAATTATTGAATCAGGCAGTTTGCCGTCCGGGGGCATTTCCATTTCATCATAGTTAAGAGCTTTGAGCAACGGGCTGTTGTTGGGATCGCCGGGAATAATTGCTACTTCACCGGAAGAACCAGCTGCCCTCACTCCCATGCGGGTATCGACAGAATAATCGCCATCCATGGTGTCTGACTTGGCCGAGTGACATTCGTAACAATGCTTCACCAGGACCGGACGAATTTTCTCTTCAAAAAATTCCCGCTCCCGCTGGGTCATGTCATCACCCAGTGTAAGTGCAGGTGAAAAGCAGATCGTCAGAATAAAAACAGCACATGAAATTTTAGGAAGGTAGATCATTATCGCCTCGCTAATCGATTAGTATCGATTGAATCCGCTGGTGGGTTTGAAAAAGCTCACTGCTCTTCCAAGTGGGGTCTCAGGGTATGTTGTCTCTATTATCGATACCTATTGATGGAAATGTCAAGATGACAGGCAGGCTTTGTGGGGCAGGTTGCGAGTATTATTGCAGTAAATTAGCGATAATTACGGCATTAACCAACCATTTTCCAGTTAAAGTACACCTGAATGTCTATATTTGCCACTTAGGAAATAATAATCAGGTTGATTTGCTGCAGGGGCCGAGCTGTTCTGGCCGAAAGTGATTCGAATGCATATCTGTTCTCTGACAGATTCGCAATTCAGTTTATTGAAGTGTATGATTTCAATCTGATCTCAGGCCCGAGTACGGCTGGTTCATGCGACGATGACAGGAACCGTGAGCTAGCACTTGGCGGCTGATGAATAAGCTGAGTTATAGTAGCATAAAGCATCTTTTCAGGGACCTTCCCGACGATATTCGATGACGGAAACAGAAAATGAAATTAATACCGGTTCTTATCCTGCTGTTTGTTACGACTTCGTTTAGCAACGCGCAGCCTGTGAGTAGCTTGTCTCAATCAATCGCTGCCATTAAGGCGGTTGATCATCGTGGCAAAGGGCATGAGCAGGCCCGTCAGGCGGTTCGGCAACTTCAACAGCAAGATGCCTCTGCCCTGCTTCCGATTCTGCTGGCACTCGATGATGCGAATCCATTGGCATCGAACTGGCTGCGGAATGCCTTTGAAACGATTGCAGCTGGCGTTTTGGAAAATAACAAGCCGCTGCCTGAAGAAGAGTTGCTCAGTTTTCTGCGTCAAACGAAACACCGTCCCGCTTCGCGCAGAATGGTTTTTGAGTGGCTTCAGAAAATCGATCCTGATCAAACCGAACAGATGGTCGACATGTTCATCAACGACCCCAGCGACGAACTTCGCAGAGAAGCCGTGAGCAGATACATCAAACAGGCGGAAAAAATCGCGAAAGAAAAGCCGGATGACAAAACAGGCAGATCTGCTTTGTATAAGAAGGCGTTATCAGGGGCGAGCGATGATGATCAGGTTCGTAAAATCATCAAGGGGCTCAAAGAATGCGGCGAAGAAATCGATCTGCAGTATCATTACGGGTTCCTCAATTCGTGGAATCTGATTGGGCCTTTTAACAATAAAGATGGGATTGGATTTGCAAAAGTTTATCCGCCGGAAAAAGAAGTGAACGCCTCTGCTTCTTATGAAGGGCAACTGGGAGAAGTAACCTGGCAGAAGTATGAAACCGACGATTCGTATGGCGTGCTGGATATCGCCAAGCAAGTTGGTCCCCATAAGGGGGCGGTCGAATATGCTTACACAGAATTTTATTCGGATAAAAAACAGCCGGTAGAATTCAGACTTGCAACGCCCAACGCCTGGAAATTGTGGGTTAACGGGAAGTTGCTTTTCGAACGGGAAGAATATCATCGAGGCACTGCATTCGATCAATATCGAGTGCCGGGCGAATTGAAAAAAGGGAAGAATACGATACTGCTCAAAATATGCCAGAATGAACAGACACAGGATTGGGCGCAAAGATGGCAAATTCAATTTCGTGTCTGCAACCCGTTCGGCATGGCGATCCATTCAACAGAAACTAATAAATAATAAGGCGAGCCGGGGTTGTTAACCTCCGGGTTACTTTGCTTTGTTTGCACGCTTGCCAAAGAAATAACTACCGAAAATCTATTGAGGTTTGACTTATGTATATTCGTTTTAGCTTTCTGATCGCCTTAATACTCCAAAGTGCGACTTGTTTCGCAGAGGACTGGAGACAGTTTCGGGGGACCTTAAATAATGGCATCGTGACCGGGCCTGCACTGCCTGATTCGTTTGATCAGATGGCCTGGAAAATTGACCTGAAAGGGCGAGGTGTTTCATCGCCAATCATTGTGGGCAATCGTATTTTTGTGACCAGCTCTCAGGGATTCCATCAGGACCGGCTGGTTGTTAATTGTTACGATACCAATCATGGAGACCAGATCTGGCAGCGAGAATTTTGGGCAACCGGACGAACAATCTGTCATCAGAAAATGTCTGTCGCCACTCCAACGCCTGCTTCCGATGGCAAGCGGATTTTTGCGTTTTACTCTTCAAATGATGTGATCTGTCTCGACCTGGATGGTAACCTGCAATGGTATCGCGGCCTGACTTACGATTATCCCAATGTCAGTAATTCATTAGGGATGGCTTCTTCTGTGATCGTAAAAAACGGTACGCTTGTCTGCATGGCTGAAAACGATACTCAATCTCTCACTTTTGGCCTGAATACAGAAGATGGCACAACCCGCTGGAAAATTAATCGTCCCCGCAAAGCGAACTGGACATCCCCGGTTGTCTGGTCAGGGGAAGAACCGTGGGTGCTTTTGCAATCTTCCAAAGGGGTCGCCGCGGTAGATATTAGCACGGGAGAAACTTCGTGGGAGTTTCTTGATGGGGCTTCAACAATTCCTTCGCTGACAGTAGCGAACCAGGTGGCTTACGTTCCTTCGCACGGATTGACTGCGATTCGCCCGGGCATCAGCGATCCGAAGACACCGAAAATCATCTGGCAGGCAGGCCAGCTTTCTCCTGCAACAGCCTGCCCGATTGTTTATGAAAACCGCGTTTATGTTTTTAATCGTGCAGGAGTTATCAGCTGTGCAGATCTTAAAGAGGGGAAACGCCTGTGGCAGGCACGCATGAAGGGGCCGTTCAGTTCAACGCCGATTATTTCATCTGGTAAGCTGTATGCAATTAACGAAAGAGGCCTGGCTCAGATTTTACAAATTGAAGAAGAGGGAGGTGAAGTCATCAGCACACACG
>WFOZ01000564.1 GCA_015487825.1 Planctomycetaceae bacterium | reverse complement strand
ATATGAGAGACGTTTTGAAACTGTACGCACAAGGTTATTCACTCGTAGACTATCTCGTCCAACAGGGGGGACGCGAAACGTTTATGCAATTTTTGCACGATGCACTCAGGCACGGGAGCTGGGATCAGGCATTGGGAACGCATTACGGAGTGAACACGATTGCGAAGCTGGAAAAGAAATGGGGGAAGTGGGTTCTTGCGGGCAGCCCGACATTGAATTTGCCCAAGGGAGATATGCTGGCGTTGAACGAACAGCCTCAGGAAGAGGCGGTCGTTCGCGGACAATCTCCCGATGCGTCTGGCCTGACTGCACCGCATCCATTGGGGGAACAGCAGGTTGCTCAAAATGACGGGGTGAGCAACAACGCGGCAGCAACCGATGCGATACCATTTAATCCGACCAATCATATCGCATCTGCAAATTCAAAACAGGGACAGCCCGGCACTCTCAATCATCAAGCCTCCCGCTCACGCAGTAGCCTCGTTTCACCAGTCTACACCTGGCCTGCCGGCACGCAATCACGAACAGCCAACAGAAAACAAAGAAACTGAATCAAAAAACGGTAGCTGTTCCCGCTCCCCGAAACTCTCACTCGTAAAACAAGATCCTACCCATTCGCAGGCAACGTTCGTAAAGAAATCAGTAACTATTCAGCAATGTTTGGTTATTGCAGAAATTAAGGTTATTTGTAGGGTCCGCTATTGCGGACCACGATGGGAAGTGGATCCTCCTATTTCTGCGGTGGTCCGCAATAGCGGCCCCTACGCCAACGCTGAATAGTTACAGAAATTATTACTCTGTAAGCGAATTTCGGGCACTGAGTACCGTTTCGCTCACTTGTCCTGCTGTTTTGGCAATGGCGGTGAGGTGGCCCATTTTTCGGCCGGGTCTGGGGTCTTGTTTACCGTAGAGGTGTAGCCGAACGCCGGGGTATGCCAACGCTTTTTCCCATCGTGGAATTCCGTTTTCCCAGAGGTCTCCCATAATATTAGCCATCGCTGCCGGTTGACTGGGGGTCATGTCTCCCAGTGGTAAGTTGCAGATGGCTCGAACCTGTTGCTCAAACTGGCTGCAGGGCGAAGCATCGATGGTCAGGTGTCCGGAATTGTGAGGGCGCGGTGCGACTTCGTTGATGAGCAGGTCATTTTCTTTCGTGACGAACAGTTCAACACACATCACGCCGACGACATCGAGCGTTTCCAGAACGCCCCGTGTGATTTCACACGCCTGTTTTTCCAATGGCTGCATTTCAGGATCGGGATAGATCGACAAATCGAGAATATGATTGTGGTGTTCATTACGAATCGGACCACAGCAGACAATTTCTCCCTGCTCGTTGCGAGCAGCAACAACGGAAGCTTCCGCAATGAAGTCGATCTTCTTTTCGTAAATCGCCTCGACGTTCTCCAGATCGTTCCAGCAATCCATTGCCTGATCGGCGGAGTTGATTGATCGCTGGCCTTTGCCGTCGTATCCCCATTGGGCTGTCTTCAAAATGGCGGAACAGCCAAGTTCATTGATCGCCCGAGTGATATCTTCTGGAGTGTTAATGGAACGAAACGGCGTGACCGGCAGCCCTGCCTGGTGCAGAGTTGTTTTTTCTCGAATCCGGTTTTGCGATGTATGCAGGACCGAACCGGCAGGACGGACGGGGACAAGTTGTTCGATGGCCTGAACAGCTTGTGCTGAAATGTTTTCAAATTCAAAGGTGACAACGTCAACTGTTTTTGAAAATTCGCGGATGCGGTCCAGATCGTCATACGCTCCGGTAAATTCACGGTCTGCAATATGACCGGTCGGGGAGTCTACTTCGGTAGAATACGTGTGAATACGGTAGCCCATTTCGCGAGCTGCGATAGCAAACATCCGACCGAGCTGGCCACTTCCCAGTACGCCCAGAGTACTGCCGGGTAAAATTGTTAAACTCATTTGGGGACCTTATAAGGTTCAAATTGTCCATGTCAAATTGATATGCTCATCGTAATGTGTGCAATAAGATATGCGTACTAATTGGTGCGTCAAAATGCACTCTGCGAATGCGTTTAATTTGTTGAAGTCTTGTTGATTTATTAAGATTGGTTTTTGTTGAGTGCCTCGGCTCTGTGAGCCGTGGTACACGATAGGCTCGGGATCTGTAACGGGATCAGGAGTTGATACGAAGTCAATTATTTTGTGCGGGGGCATTATCCAACTGCGAACTGGCGATGACGGTTTCGGTTTGATTTTGCTGAAACTTCGTCAGTTTTTCCTGTAGTTCCGATCGAGTTGTTGCAAGAATACGACTGGCAAGCAGAGCTGCATTTTTCGCCCCGGAATTTCCGATTGCCAGCGTTCCGACAGGAATCCCGCCCGGCATCTGTACAATCGAAAGCAGTGAATCAAGCCCGGAAAGAGCTTTGCTTTGTACGGGAACCCCGAGTACAGGCAGCGTTGTTTGCGAAGCGACCATCCCCGGCAGATGAGCCGCTCCGCCTGCTCCGGCAATAATCACTTCCAGTCCACGCCCGGCTGCATTTTTTGCATAATCGAACATTACATCGGGAGTCCGATGAGCGGAAACAACCTGACATTCATGAGGAATATCAAATTCACTCAAAATTGCAGAGGCGTGCTGCATTGTTGGCCAGTCAGAGGTACTGCCCATAATAATACCGACTAACGGTTTGGTTGATTCAGACTCAGACATTTTGTTCCCTGCTTTTGGAAGATCATTCTCTAACGCAATTCGTTGTGCCAATGTTACTCTCTGGAAAAGAGAATGAGAAGTCGTATGGGGTTGTTGTTGCCCGTTCTGTTGAATGTTGATTTCAGCGGGAAGATTCTGTCATCAAATGCCTGAATATCGTCTGGGAAGAAGGTTGACATTTCCAGACGATACGAGTGTCATGGTAAAATCCAGCCACTTCCGCACGGCATTTTATTGAAAGAGCATTAACATGTATCACGATTCCACTCTCCACCTGAAACCGTGTTTCCGGTTGGGAATCGTTGCCTTCGTTCTGTCTTTATTCGTACCGGCTCGTGGAATTTGCAGCGAAAATTCACAATTACGTCCGAACATAATTCTGATGATGTGTGACGATTTGGGATGGGGAGATTTACAGTGCTACAATCCTCAATCACCGATCAAAACACCTCATTTAAATCAGATGGCCAGAAGTGGGTTGAAGTTTAATCGCTTCTATGCGGCTGCACCGGTTTGCAGTCCGACACGCGGTTCCTGTCTGACAGGCAGACATCCGTTTCGTTATGGCATTTATTATGCAAATACGGGGCATCTTCCGCAGGAGGAAATTACACTTCCTGAGATTCTCAAACAACATGGTTATCGAACGGGGCATTTTGGAAAATGGCATCTGGGAACATTAACTACAAAAATAAAAGATGCCAACCGGGGTGGGCCAACAATAATCGGGCGCATGCACTTTTCGCCTCCTCAGCAGCATGGTTATGAAAGTTGCTTTGTTACTGAATCGAAGGTTCCAACTTACGATCCAATGCTTAAGCCGAAAAAATCGAACAGGAAAACGTGGGACTTTCTGAAAGATCGCTCGAAAGGTTTCCCCTACGGAACTTACTACTGGGATGAAAAAGGAAATATCGTTTCTGAAAATCTGGAAGGTGACGATTCTCGCGTTATCATGGATCGAGCGATTCCGTTTATGAACGCAGCGGTAAAAAACAAGGAGCCATTTTTTGCAGTGATCTGGTTTCACGCTCCTCACTTGCCAGTTGTTGCAGGAGCGAAGCACGTTGCCCCGTATGCGGGACATACACAGTACGAACGAAACTATTTTGGTTCGGTGACCGCGATCGATGAACAGGTCGGGCGATTACGCTCGCAGTTGCGGCAATGGGGAGTTGCCAATTCAACGATGTTCTGGTTCTGTTCAGATAACGGACCGGAAGGAAAAGCAGATTCCGCACCCGGTTCGGCTTCGTTTTTTAGAGGACGAAAACGATCATTGTATGAAGGAGGAATTCGGGTACCCGGGCTTCTGGAATGGCCGTGCCGAATTGACTCTGAGCGAACAACCGACTTCCCCGCTCTCACCAGCGATTATCTGCCGACAATTCTGGACGCATTGCAGATCGAATATCCCTCGAGCCGCCCGGTGGATGGAATTTCATTGATGCCTGTCATCGAAGGCAAGCTTCAAAAGAGAATAAAACCGATCGGCTTTCAATCGACCAGGCAGCTGGTCTGGATGAATCATCAATATAAAATTTATTCTCCCGATAAAGGAAAGAGTTGGGAACTGTATGATTTACTGAAGGATCCCGCAGAAACAAAAGATCTCAGCCATGACTTTCCTGATATTGTCGATTCATTAAGGCAACCATTGGAATTGTGGATAAAATCGTGTAAGAATAGTGATCTGGGAATGGACTATCCTTAACCAGAAATTTTGCAGGACTACCCACCTTAAAAGTTTTCCCTTCCATAAAACGGTGATTCATGATTACAACCAAACCAAGTAAAAATTGTCCGTTCCAGAAGACTCCGCTCAGCCCGAGTTACGATGTAGTTATTCTTGGTGCAGGTCCTGCGGGGACAACCTGTGCAGCGATCCTGGCAGAAGCCGGCAAGTCGGTATTGGTACTTGAACGTGAATTGATGCCTCGCTTTCATATTGGTGAATCGCTTCTTCCGAAGACGTACCCCACGTTGAAACGCCTCGGTTTGCTCGAAAAGATGAAACAATCCGCTTTCCCGAAAAAATACAGCGTGCAGTTTGTCACCGAAATGGGAAAGCTCACGCAGCCTTTTTATTTCGATGAATACATTCCGCACGAATCCTCTCAAACCTGGCAGGTGGAACGGGCAGATTTCGATTTGATGCTTGCTGAAAATGCAACTCAAAAAGGAGCCATTGTCCGCACGGGAGCTCATGTGTTGGATGTGCTTTTCGAAGCGGATCGGGCTGTTGGTGTCAAAGTGAAATTGAAAGATTCCGAGACTGGTGAAGAAGAAGTACGGGAGATCGCTTCGCAGGTGCTGGTCGATGCCACCGGACAGAGTGCCTTTC
>WFOZ01000563.1 GCA_015487825.1 Planctomycetaceae bacterium | reverse complement strand
TGGCTGAAAGCCATATTCAATGCTTTTGATGATGACTTTCAGCCAAAGGGGCTTATTTTGATCTCTTCCTGGGGCGATGCCCCAAGCTATGCTGGGATTGGCCTTCAGCCAATAAGAAAAAGTATTGATATTACTGGCACATAGAATCCGGTAGAGTCAGAAAATATGAAATTGAACAAATAGATATTTCTGTCTGCCATAATTACGGCACACCAAAACAAGACAGGCTGGAATTGTTTTATCTCAACGAGTATGGAAACCACCCAGCACGGCTGGTTCATTCTGATAGCCGTAACCAAACTGATTTTTCCAAAATTTGCGAGCTGTTCGCAAGCTTTCACCGTTAGTAATATAGATGGCTGGACGCATCTCATCCTGTCTGCAAAACATATTATTCAATATGTCTGGTAAGACGCGGCGCATTGTAACCCAAAAGCGGGAGGATGATCCAGCGTGTTGATTTATCCGGCTTTGTTAATCGATTCGCTGTGGATAAATCCGGTCTGACCTTTTGCCAGCGGCAGCTTTAAGGTGAACGCTGTTCCTTTTCCCGGTGCGCTTTCCACCCGGATGCGTCCCTGATGCGATTCAATCACTTCTTTACACATGGCCAGTCCCAGCCCGGAACCGCCATGCCCTGATTCATCAGCCGTTTTTGTTGTAAAGAAGGAATCAAAAATTTTCGGCAATACCTGTGGGGGGATGCCGCAACCGGTGTCTCGTATCGTGATTTCTGCAAACTGATCGGCTCGGTTTTCAGAAAGAGTAATCGTCAAAGTCCCTCCCTCATCCATCGCCTGGCGAGCATTGATGATCAAATTCAGAAGAACCTGCTGAATCTGATTTGCGTTAACGACGCTCGAAGGTTGCTGAGCGAAATTCTTCACCAAAGAAATGCGGTGTACCTGTAAATCTTTTTCGACCAGGACCAGAACATCTTCGACCAGTTGAGCCAATTCAAATCTTTCTTTGTGATCCCCTTTGGAGCGGGCGTAGGAAAGCATACCGGTTGTAATTTTCGCTGCTCGTTGACCGGCAGCAAGAATTTTTGTGAACGACTTATCGCGAATCGCTTCATCCTTGTGCCGTAACCCCATTTTTGCGTAGTTGATGACGGTTGTCAGAATGTTGTTGAATTCATGCGTGATCGAAGAAGCAAGTACACCAACAGTACTCATTTTTTCAGCCTGCATCAGTTGTTGACGCATTTGCACTAGCTGCTGCTCCAAATCCGCAATTTTCTGTTCGTTAGATGCCCCCATGATTCTGCCAACGCCTTCCTGAATAACCAATTGATCCTGAGCGATATTCTCCCTTCTCGATCATCGTCATAGAATGCGGCTACCATCACGCTCTATCGCTATTCCTGATGCAACGATCCTAATCATCCTCTGTTTCGTCAGACCTGTGACGTTCACCGAATTATGGAAAGATGGGCAATCGCGGCAGCTTTATAAAACAGTAACGATTCAGCAAACTCGGCTATCCAGCCTGAGAAGCCCCAGCACGGCTGGTTCATTCTGATAGCCGTAACCAAACTGATTTTTCCAAAATTTGCGAGCCGTTCGCAAACTTTCACCGTTAGTAATACAGAGTCCGCTACGCTATTGCGGGCCATTCACACAAAAACCCCCTGCACATTTGACGATAACGCCAAACCATACAGGGGGTTAGGGATATATTTTCCGGAAAAATCAGAATTCACCGAGGACATTACCATCATTGCGAATACTCAGATTTTGCCAGGTGGTCAGATCGATATTTTCACTGAAACCTCGTACTGATCCATCCATTAATAGTCCATTGACAGTCCCGGTGTGATAACTGCGAGACGTAACCACTGCATAGGTTGGTTCCGCACAACTGATTGCCTCTCTGCAATTCGTGAAATCGCCATCCGGGACACTACCTGCCGCAATGGGAACAATTGTGTTTGGCGTAAAAGTCGTTGTAAAACCTGTCTGATGAACACGCCCATCAATCCATTCGGTATGACCACTTGCCATTGGTGAAGTTCCACCAAACATGTTTCCTTTCAAAGTGCCGCCATATGCACTCACCGTGGCAACACTGGTGGGAATCGCTGCTCCGAAACCTGAGACATCTCCACCATCTCGAATATAAGGCGTGTAAGCTTTCACTTCTGCAAAAGCAAGTGTATTAGTTAATCCATCGGTCATATCTCTATCTGAAGTCTTGCTGTTAGGGCCAAAAGCTCCCAGTCCTTTTCTGTGTGTTGTATTATCCCAGACAAACCAGGGGCCGGCACTGTAACCATAAGAAGTTGGGTAATGGTCACTGCCCCGCGATTTATCGTTAGGGTCCGAAGGACATTGATAGGTTGCTACCCGCACATTGGCAGGTGGTATCCCCACGACATAGGCTTCTTCCAGAATCGCGATATCATACAACGCCCCCTGTTCAACAAAAGGCATAATCCGGGCATGAATCGACCACTGCCCGCCAGGGCTTCCATCTCTGGCAATACAGACAGCAGGGGGAAAGACCGTGTAAGTATCCAGATAATTATGCAAAGCCAAGCCGATCTGCTTCAAATTATTCTTACAGGAACTCCGTCTGGCTGCCTCACGTGCCTGCTGCACAGCTGGGAGAAGTAGTGCTACCAATATAGCGATAATCGCGATAACGACCAGTAGTTCAATCAAAGTAAAACCACTGTATAACTTTGCCGATTGTTTCGTTTGCTTGTCCACACTGTTTGGACATTGTATTGGTTGAAAACTATTATTCCGCATCGTTCAATTCCTCGTCACAGAAGTAGAGCTTCACGGGCCAGCTCGTTACAGGTGAGGTCTGCCTCATCCAAAAAGCAGACATTGAGATTCAATCTCAATAACAAAAAGATACCGTCTTTGCCAGACACGTCAACCGGGAAGTCTCTATTTTTTCCGGATAAACACCAAAAAGAAGATGACTTATGACCGGTTTCCCCAAGAGCCGCGCGTGATCACTCGCCATATCCCCTTACAGCAACACAAGATACACTCTCTTATCATTCTGACCAAAGGTGTCTCTCAATTTCCATCATTATGATCTGGAGCGACTCTCCTTTTTCGTGCTATAGTTACCAAATGCAGTTTATTAAGCTTTGCAACGACAGCCAGACTGTTCTGTTTGTGCCCTGTTTTTGAGGCAAACAGAGCCATGGCACACATTTGAGGCATACTGCCATGAAAAATCATTAATTTGACACGAAGCCTCGCCAATCCCTGCCAATGTTACATGTTCGCTGATTGCGCATCATTACTGAAGGTCCTGATACTTCTATTTGCCTGTGGCAAACCAGCCACGCTGGAGTGAATAAGATTCATAAAAATAAATGGTTTCACATTCTGCTTGGCCTGTTTGTAACGGTTGCCTGCCTGTGGTATTCGGTGAAGGACGTCGACTGGGAAGACGTGCAAACCAGTTTTGCCGATGCGCGATACGATACGATCCCGCTTTACCTTCTTGCCCTGATTGTTTTCTTCTGGCTCAAGGCGATTCGCTGGAGCTGGCTGCTGCATCCGGTAAAGCAAGTGAGTGCGAAACAAGTTGCAGGCCCGATGATGGTCGGTTTTATGGGAAATAACGTTTTGCCTGCCCATCTGGGAGAACTGTTTCGCATCTTTTTATTAGGAAGGCAACAAAAAATACCGGCTGCTGCTGTCTTCAGCAGTGTTGCGATCGAGAGAGTTCTGGATGTTTTTGCTGTTCTGATTCTGGTTGGAGTCGGATTATTGGGTGTTCGTGAAATTCCTGAATCAATGCAG
>WFOZ01000562.1 GCA_015487825.1 Planctomycetaceae bacterium | reverse complement strand
CGAATAGACGGACCCCGCCCGAAAACAGTCGGGGAGTATATCATAGAAAGAGTGATTGGAGCCAGCCGACAGGTTGATATTACGCTGCTTTTCCGATGGTTTTTCAAAAAAAGCAGAGCGGAATTGAGGAAGGAAAACAGCCTGGCTCTGTTCTACAGAGTAAAAATTCCCGGTGGCCTTTCCTTGACGGTACCAACTTCGTTGACTTTCAGGCCAAATTTCTCCCCAATCTTCACCGCTTCCCCCTGAGCATACAACTTATTATTTACGTACATATCCAGCAAATCATCGCACGATTTGGGGAAAGTGATCAATGTGCCGGGGCTGAGATTTTGAAGCTGGGAAAGCCCGATTTTTTTCTCTGCCAGGCGAACAGAAACATCAACGGTCATCGGCATCAGTCGACGGACGCGGGCAACGGCGTCATCGACATCCCAATTCTGCCCTGCCAAACGCGTTTCGTACGTTTCCTCAGCAGCAGGACCAGCGGGTTGATCTCCACTGATGTCGTCTTCAATTTCTTTTTCTTCATCTCCTGAAGGGGGCGTATCCAGAGGTCCAACCAGCCAAAGAGACGCCTTGTTAACCGCTCCCCCCTGCTGATCAATCAGTTGGATTTCAAGCATCTGTGTCTGGTCGTTTGTACCGGACCAGCTCACAGCAGTGATTAAATCGTTGCTGACAAGTGTGGAATAGGCTCCTTCCTGAAAACCTTCAGGGAGCATGCCGTAAGTCCACTCCATTCCCAAAGTCTGTAGACGCGATTGTTGTGATTCATCCGGTTCCAGATACCACCCGGGTAGCGGCAACTCCTGAGGAATTGTAATTAAATATCCGCCTGCATCGCTCGGTTTGAACACGACACAAAGCCCGGGCATCCCTGAGAGATTCGCAGTAGGATGCTCTGCCTGCCAGGGAACCGGTTCCCCCGGTTTCAATTGATACTGAGTGTCGAAGCAGAGATTGAGGGAATCGGAAAGAGCAGCCAGATTCTCCAGGCTGATTTCTCGGATATCCTGCAATGTAGGAAGGTTTTCAGACATAAGCTTTAGGTAATAATCTCAACTGGAATTCAATAAAAAGTGAGAGGGTTTACTTCCAGATGGAAATATCCACCGGGTACGGGAGGTTAATCAGCTCCCTTTGGTCATTTATCGATCTTCACAGGAATTAGACTAAACATTAAAGCCCCTGTTTTCCGCATTATCGGACTGTTTTAGTGGAAAATCGCCCAAGAAGCATACATGCGAACACTTTTCTACATCTTGTCTTCAGGCAAGTCTTCTCGTTCAGGCATTTTCAGCTTGGTGAATACAGGTTGATTTGCCTTTGGAAATTGAAATAATTAATTCATTGACAGCAGCAAACCTGACTGTATGATGGATACCAGACCGCTCCATCCTCCTACTCTCCTGTGGGACAAGCCGAGTGGACAAGCAGCATCGGACAAAGAGTAAGAACGGCGATTGAAAGATCACGTCTGTCGGATGAGTTCCACCGGGTCTCTTGGCACAAAGCCACTTTGGGCAGCCTTCCCTGATCAAGGTTTTCTTTTCGACAGCTCTATTTTGCTTCGATTTCTGCTTCTGGATTGACTCCGATTTTCCTCCCTGTTTTATTATGTTAAACGATCATTAACTGATTGCTGTCTTGTCACTTGGATAATTTCGGATCGGTTTCTGGTGATCATGCGGCAACGCAACGCCAACCACAAAAACTCAACCCTCATAGACGAAGGCCTGAAAAAATCTGCATATTTACTCGTAGCGATTCACAGGTCATCAACCACACAAAACCTTACAGAGAGCCTCAATAAAATGTACACATTAGCCTTTGTTATTCCGGGTGGCCCGGAACTGCTCATTTTTCTGCTTGTCGTACTCATTTTCTTTGGTAAACGACTCCCCAGCGCAATGTATTCGGTCGGGAAAAGTATTACCGAATTCAAAAAAGGAGTCAGCGAGGGAGCCCCTCAAGACGAAAGCAACCTTGAAGATAAGAGTGATCAACCCGAAGAGAAAACTGAATGACAGCATTTGATTTGCGCCTGTTGTGCAAGTTGTCCCCCAGCCAAACTCTCAGTTGCTCTCTTTAGGAGATGATGCCATGTTTTTCCCTGGTTTGCCGGAACTGATAATTATTGGCTTGTTGGGCCTGTTTTTTCTGGCCGGCTTATTGGCGGTTATCTTTGTACTTTCAGGTAGAATTTTTGCTGCATTAAAAAAAGGTACTGGTGAATCGCCGCGTTCACAAAATGAGTATGACTCGAATAAAAAGAAGAATTAAATGGTAGAGGATGTTTAACAAGGTCCCTTGCCGCAACTGTTTCACTATAAATCATATTAACATACTGCTCGAACACCCTGATGATATTGGTGATTTGAGTCAGCATTTTCAGGAGTTGTCACTATGTTTTCACCTGGTTGGCCGGAAATGATTATCTTTGGTGTAATTGCCCTGCTTCTGTTTGGGAAACGTCTACCTGAAGTTGCCCGAAGTCTGGGACAGGGGTTTGTCGAATTCAAAAAAGGGATGACAAACATAGAAAGCGACATGCGAACCGCGGTCCACAGCGACCCGGCTTCTACACACACTATTGAAAGCAACAGTCGTATCGAAGAAGATTTGAAACCGAGTTCTGAAAAGTTTGAGGAAGAACCAGACAACGAATCTGATGAGCATCATGAAGAAACCCCGGCATAGACCGGCGTCTCCTGTTCACTAATCTTCAATGAGCGTTAAGTTGTAACTACTCAGCGAGTTGTTTTCAGTCGTAGGGTCCGCTATTGCGGACCACGATGGGAAGTGGAGCCTCCTGTTTCGTGCGGTGGTCTGCAATAGCGGCCCCTACAAACAACCTTAATTTCTGCGGTAACCAAACGTTGCTGCTCAGCCAAGCATCACTGAATAGTTACGAAAAATATCAGTTTGTTTACGGCTATCAGAATGAACCAGCCGTGCCGGGTTTCAATATAATCGGAATAATCCTCCTGTTCTACCCTTTTTGACAAAAGTTTGCTCAGCTGGAAGTCGATAACAGATCAGGAATAGAGGCTGAAATTTCAGCTTCCAGTCGATCTATTCGGCACAGGTAGGCTCCACCAGATCAAACACCTTAGAACTGACACCAACGTGGTTTTTTAACCAGATCGAGCAAAATCGGCTGTTAGATTTGAATGCGAACTAAAATGATTCGCATTTCAGAGCGTCGATTTAATCAGTTGGGTTGGAGGGTTGATCATGAGTAGTATTGGAGCGGCCAATTTTCCCGCAGTAAGTATTGCCAGTTCCGTTGCAGGAGGCCAGCAGGCTCGCCCCGGACAGGATTCCGCTAAGGCTGCTGCCGCATCGCAGGACTTTCGCAGCAATCTGCAGGCAAAAGAATCTCGCGCTGTCGAAGATGTCGGCGAGACAACACTCGAAACCGACCGTGATGCAGACGGTTTTTATCTTCCCGATCAGCCAGAGGGGGAGCAGGAACAGAATTCATCGCAAGAGCAGGAAAAGCAATTGCAAACCCGTTCGCACCGCAGCGTTGATCCCGATCACATGATCGGGACTCATTTGGACCTGGATGCGTAAAAACGTTTAACGTTTTTTGGCTTTGGGAGCGAATTTGGTAACCCAGATAAACGGGCGATTGTTTTCGTCAACCCGTAGCTGCTGAATCAGTTTTACCTGCGCAAGAACCGTTCGCAAACAAAGGGACCAGGATGTTCTTTTTCGCGGGTAGTTGACAATCAGCTTATCAAGATCCAGCCCGGCTGAAGTAATTGCCTGTGGGTCGAGGTAAAGGTCAAGCTCTGTCTCGCTGCGTACCTTGGGGATCAGTTGCGAAATGGGCAGGTCTTGAATTTCGATCACCTGCGAAGAATACATTTTTCTTGCCAGCGACAGACGTTTCAAACCAAGAGAAGCGGGATCCCAGCCGATGGGCCAGGCTTTGTCAATTTCGTCGAAAGGTTCAATGGTCAGTTCAATTGATTCATCGGGAAGTCGACGTGGAGAAAACGCAAGAGAATAACCCCGCAGTATCATTGCCAAGGCTGTTCCTTTGGCAAACTTTCGCAGATCATGCTTCACATTGGAGAGTTTCTGCTG
>WFOZ01000561.1 GCA_015487825.1 Planctomycetaceae bacterium | reverse complement strand
GTGTAATATCTACAAGGAATCTGTAAAAAACGCATGAGCTTCTTATACTTTTTAACTCTGAAAAGCGTCTCAGCGTTGTGATTCACGTAAAGTACGTAGTTTGAACTGCATAAAATCAAAAAGTGGTAATTGTTCAGATTGAGTGTCGATAAACGAAGTGGGGCGTTACCGGTTTGGACCCATCCTTTCGAATAACCTAAGACCAGGCAGAATCGATACTAATGCAGAATCGATACTAATACAGTGGAGGCGAATCGTGGTGAGTGTTTTTCAATTGGCTCAGATACATAAACAGCCTCTAAAGGTCAGGGGACGACTGATCGTCTCTGCCCTGCTGGTTACATTCTGTTTAACAACAAGCCAGGTCCTGGCACAGAAAAGTGATATTCCTTCCAATCATCCCTATGTTCCTGTTTTGAAGCTGGCTTACGCTTCGAAGGAAGCGTTGAAGGATGTGAAAGATTACGAAGCCGTGCTGACAAAACGGGAATATCTTGGCAAGCGTCTGGTGACCCAGCAGCTCCAGATAAAAGTCAGGCATCAACCTTTTAGTGTCTACCTGAAATTTCGCGAACCGTTTGCCGGTCGTGAAGTTTTGTTTGTCCAGGGTAAGAATAACAACCAGATTCTGGCTCATGAAGGTTCCGGGCTTGCTTCCATCATCGGTACCATTCCGCTGCCTGTTAATTCGCGCGATGCAATGAAGGGTAATAAGTATCCGATTACCATGATCGGCATTGAAAATATGCTGAAGACACTAATTAAACAATGGGAATCCGAAACACAGTACGGCGAGTGTGAAGTCAAATATTATCCGAATGCCAAGCTCGGCAATGTCCCTTGCAGAGTGGTCGAAACTTCTCATCCGACGCCGCGTAAGCAGTTTCGATTCAAAAGAACCCGGCTGTATCTGGATAAGGAAACCAACCTGCCGATTCGGTGTGAGTGCTACGGTTTCCCGGCTCGTCCCGGTGACAAGTCGCCACTTCTCGAAGAGTACACCTACACCAATCTTCGCGTGAATGTGGGCCTGACAGATTACGATTTCGATCCGCGAAATCCAAAATATCGCTTTCAATAATCCGTAACTATTCAGTGTTTCCTCGTTCCCAAGCAGGAGCTTGGGAACGAGTTGAAGCGTGTACTCCAACAGCTTGCTTAATTGATAGAGGCCCATTTTGTTCTTTTGAGATCATCAGGTCGGGTGAACTGTTTCCCGGCGGTTCTTTTGATATCATACGGGTATGTCATCAAAGAACAAAAATGATCGTGAGGAACTGCTGCGTCGCAATTATGCAGAGATTGCGCAACTTGCCGGGGGATTGGCGCATGAAATTCGCAATCCTCTTTCCACGATCAGTCTCAATTTAGGTGTTCTCAGTGAAGACCTTGAAGACGGGGATACCCCTCGAGATCTGCGAATGAAGCGGCGGATTGAAATAATCAGCCGGGAGTGTGATCATCTCGAACAGATCCTCAGCGATTTTCTTCGCTTTACGACTGGGATGGAACTCGAAACTCAACTTTGTGATCTTTCACAACTGGTCGGTAGTTTTATCGAATCGCAGCGGTTGGAAGCAGATGCCAGGCAGATCGAGATCAGTCCGCATCTGGCTCCGGATTTACCCAGAGTGCATCTGGATCCTCATCAGTTTCGACAGGTCCTGTTAAATCTGACACTTAATGCAATGCAGGCGATGCCCGAAGGTGGCGTTCTTGAATTCCAGACTTTTTTGCAGGCAAACGAAGTGGTGCTGCAAATAATTGATAATGGCGACGGAATTTCAAAACCGGCTCAGAAAAAAATATTCGATCTTTTTTATTCCTCCAAGCCCGAAGGAAGCGGCCTGGGGTTGCCCACGGTGCGAAAAATTATTGAAGCTCATCACGGTTCCATTCAATGCGAAAGCGAGCCGGGCCGTGGGACAAAATTCACAGTTTTTCTGCCAATCACTCTGGACTCACAAGAGAAGTGAATTTCAGAGTTAGCTGGTTGACACCGTGCAGTTGACAGCAGTTTGAAATCGGATAATTGTTGTCCGAGCACGAGATTGGCTTAAAATTTGGGGTGGTTCTGAGGTTGTTTTCCGCTCATTTGATCATTGCCCTGGGAGTAGGATAGAATATTTTTTTGGGACAGGTTCGTTCGGAGCCTGATGACAAAAATATTGGAAGAGAAAATTATGACTGAGGGAACCGGGTCTTATACTGTATTAGCTCGTCGCTATCGTCCACAGACTTTTGATGAAGTTGTCGGGCAGCAGCACGTTGCTCAGGCGTTGCGCAATGCCATTTTGTGTGACCGGGTGGCACACGCTTACCTGTTTACCGGGGCGCGCGGTGTCGGGAAAACGTCGATGGCCCGTATTCTCGCCAAGGCGTTAAATTGTCCAGAGGCAGTGGATGGCAATCCCTGTAACCAATGTGATTTGTGTCTGGCGATTGCAGAAGGAGGAGATGTCGATGTGATGGAAATCGATGGAGCCTCCAATCGCGGCATTGATGATATTCGTTCGCTGCGAGCTAATGTTGGCATCAGGTCGATGCGGACTCACATTAAAATGTATATTATTGATGAAGTTCACATGCTGACCAAAGAGGCATTCAACGCGCTGTTGAAAACACTGGAAGAGCCGCCCCCGAATGTGAAGTTTGTCTTTTGCACGACGGAACCTCAAAAAGTTCCCGATACCATTCTTTCCAGATGTCAGCGATTCGATTTTGCCAGTATTGAAACACAGGTGATTGCCCAGCGGTTGAAAGAAATTGCGGATCGCGAAGGGGTCGAAGTTACTAATGAAGCAATCGATCTGGTAGCCCGACGGGCAGGCGGCTCGATGCGGGACAGCCAGTCTCTATTCGATCAATTGCTGGCGTTCGGTGCAGAAAAAATTGAAGCACGGGATGTCAATCAACTATTGGGAACAGCTGAGGATGATCGCCTGCTGAGGATTCTGAATTTTATTCATCAGAAGCAGCAGGGGCCACTTCTGGATGAAATTAACGAGGCAGTCAGAGATGGCGTACAACTGGGTAATCTGATCGACCAGCTGGTGAATTGTTATCGGGATTTGATGGTGCTTCGCTGCGGGGCGGATTCTGTGGAACTGATTGGCGTCAGTTCTCTTCAGCGAGGAACTTTTGCGGAACTGGGGAAGCAGATTGGCCTGGAAACAATTACCGCAGCGATGCAGATACTTTCAGAAGCGAAGGGGCGTCTGGCTCGTGTCTCTCATGGCAGAGCCTTGATTGATCTGGCTGTTATTCGTATTTCTCAATTAGAAAATCTCGAAAGCCTTTCCGTCTTGATTGCCGATCTGAAAAGCAGCGAGACGGGTGTGATCACACTGGCTGGAGGAAATGCTCCGCAAACGATATCGCCCGCCGAAACCCAGCAGGCGGTGGATTCATCCTCGCAAGTTGTACCACCGGTAGTACCATCACAACCGCCGAAAAAAAAAATTGAAGCTTCCACTGCAATAACACCGGATTCGCCCACGATGGAAGCAGTTTCTGCTCCCAGGTTGATCCCGTTTGAAGAAAAAAATAAAGAGGAGATATTGGCGCAACTTGTTTCATCAGTTGGAGATGCGATCTCCATGCACCTGAAGCAGGTTGGTCGAGCAGCAATTATTGCGCCAAATCGTCTGGATTTATTCTTCAATTCGAACTACGCTTTCTCTAAGAGCTATTTTGATGACAAGCCGGACTCTGTGAGGCAAATTGCTGAGCAGGTTCAGATTCTCACTGGGCAGAAGCAGGTCCAGGTGCGAATTCGACTGGAGGAGTCGATGGAAACGAAAGCTGATTCCGCAATGGAATCGCAGTCGGTTGCTGCGAAGCCCCGAATGGAAAAACATGAGTTTGTTCAAGCGGCTGAGACTATTTTCAACGCAACGCTTGGACAAACCAGCCGGGTCAGAAAATAGGGCAGGCTCTGCTTTTGAATTTCGTAGAGGGCGGTAGCTGTGCTTTGCAGGTTCAGCAGTAAGCTATTATGTACTTAGCAATTAATTTGTAACGGGATTTCCCGAGGAGAATAGACGATGTTCGATAAACTTACCGGGCTGGCCTCGATGATGAAGCAGGCGCAGGAACTGCAATCGAAAATGGGGACTTTTCAGGATTCGCTGAAAGAGATAACCGTTACCGGAGAATCGGGTGGCGGGATGGTGAAAGTGACTGCCAATGGGCAGCAGGCAATTCTGAATTGTGAAATTGAACCTGCAATTATAGAAGCAGGTGACCGGGAAATGCTTGAAGACCTTGTTGTTTCAGCAGTAAATCAGGCACTTGATAACGCGAAGCAGGCGGCTGCGGAAAAAATGTCTGAAATGACCGGAGGGATGAATATTCCCGGTCTGCAAAACGCGATGGCCAACATGGGCCTGGGTCCACAGAATTGAAGAAAAACAGAGGCGAATCGGGAGTTTCAAATCCCGGTTCACTTGATCGGTATTTTATTTATTCCCCGGATAAATCAGCCTCATGGAAGAACAGTCACACCCTTACGGTCCCAGTGTCTCGGCACTTATTGAAGAATTTGCCAAGATGCCTGGAATTGGCCGAAAATCAGCAGAGCGGCTCACGCAGTACGTGGTCAATCTGGATCGTCCTTCAGCCGGGGCGCTGATCAAAGCGATTGATTCGGTGAAGCGAAATATCAGGCGATGTAGCAACTGTTTCGTTTTGACTGAAGCGGAATTGTGCGAAATTTGTGAGGATTCAAGGCGGGACCCAACTTTAGTCTGTGTTGTTGAACAGCCCAAAGATGTTATTTCTCTGGAAGCCTCCGGAGCATATCAGGGTCAGTATCACGTTTTACATGGTTGTTTATCCCCTTTGAACGGGATTGGGCCGGAGAAATTGACGATAAATGCGTTGGTTCAGCGAGTGAAATCACAAGGAGTCAAAGAAATCATCATGGCGACCAATCCGACATTGGAAGGAGACGGGACGGCATTGTTTATTTCGAATTTATTAGCAGAAGAAGACGTAAAAATTACACGACTGGCCAGAGGAATCGCTTCCGGTTCGGTGCTGGAATTTGCCAATCGGGAAATGCTGGCTGATGCACTGCGTGGACGTCAGGCATTTTGAATATTTTGAATTCATCCGAGCATAGAAAACAGACGGAAATCATAACGCGGTAGAGCCGTATTCAATAGAAAAAATTGGTAAAAGATAAGACAGCTTTGCGAAGTTGTTGTACGGGAAAATAAACAGGGCCGGAAGGTTCCTGGCACATTTTATAAAAGATAAGTTCCAGTATATATGCATCTGAATCTGTCACAAAACATGAAGATGAGCCAACAGATGAAGTTGGCTCCGCGGATGATCCAGTCGATGGAAATTCTGCAGATGTCTGTGATGGCGTTACAGGAAAAAATTGATCAGGAACTTGAAGAGAATGTGGTTTTAGAAGCAGTTGACCCGAAACAGCAGGATGCTCAGGATCCTTATGAGCAGGAACTGCCTTCTGTTTCTTCCTCGGCTGAAATCGAACAGCAGGAAATGGTTGTTGACAACGATCATAATAACGAGGCTGATTTTGAACGTCTGCTGGAACTTTCAGCAGAGTGGCCCGAAGATAATTTTACTTCCGGCGGAAAACCATCTGCCAATCGAATTGATGAATTTTCGGACCGGCAGCACGATTTAATCGGTAACCTCGAAGCTCATCCACAATCGCTTCAGGACTATCTTCTGGAACAGTTTCATTTTTACGAAATTGATCCCGAAGAGCGGGATTTCGGCGAATTTCTGATACAAAACCTCGATGAACAGGGCCGACTGCAGGGAACACTGCCGGAGATTATTCAGGTTTACGGAGTTGATATTTCCAGAGAAGTTGCTGAGTGTGTTCTGGGGTTGATCCAGAAGCTGGATCCGCCCGGTGTGGGGGCTCGTAATCTGCAGGAATGTCTGCTGCTGCAATTAAACGACAAGACACCGATGCGGGAAGTTCTGGTTACTTTAATCAACGATCACCTGGAGAATATCAGCCAGAATCGTCTTCCGTTAATTGAACGCAAAACCGGGTATTCAATCGAGACCATCAAGCTGGCGCTCGAGGAAATCCGACACCTTGATCCCTACCCCGGGCGCAAATTTATTTCGCAGACGTCTCAAAATGTCACTCCCGATGTGCGTGTTAAAGAAGGGGAAGACGGGAAGTGGACAGTGGAACTGATTAACGATTACACGCCGGAATTACGAATTTCGGGCAGGTATCTGAAAATGCTGCAGGGAAACCCGGATGAGAAAACAAAGGAGTATATCCGCCGAAAAATAGAATCGGCAAAATGGCTGATCGACTCGATTGAACAACGTCAGGGGACGTTGCGAAAAGTTTCCCAGGCGATTGTAGAACATCAGACCGAATTTCTGGAAAAGGGGCCGGAGGCGATTGTCCCGCTGAAAATGCAGCAGGTAGCTGATGATGTTGGCGTGCATGTGACAACAGTTTCCCGAGCTGTTGACGGGAAATGGCTCGAAACACCTCGCGGTCTGTTTGCCCTTCGTCGCTTTTTCGGAGGCGGTACGACAACTTCAGACGGGGATGAAGTTTCCTGGCAGAAAATTCGTTTGAAATTGCAGGAAGTGATCGACAACGAAAACAAGCAAAAGCCACTCAGTGACAAAGCGTTGGTCGATGAAATGGACAAGCATGGCTACACGCTGGCCCGCCGAACGATTACCAAATACCGCGAAGCGATGGGGATTCCTTCTTCCCGCCAACGTAAAGCGTACTGAAACTCCCACTGGCTGCATTATTCGCACTGTCCAGCTAGAGAGTCAATTCGAAATCTTTTTCGTCCAGGCATCCCTGGAGTTTTTCCAAAGAGCGGTGCAAAAGTTGTCTGACTCTTTCGGTACTGATTCCCAGGGAGAGTCCAATTTCCCGGAAAGTTTTTGGGGAAGATTCTGTATTGAATAATCCGAAACGCTCGCTGATGATTATCTGATCCCGCTGGGAAAGCGTGTCGATGACCGAGCCGAGCAACCCGTAAACCTGAGTCTGTGTTGTTTCGGAGGTTAGCCTGCCTGCGCGATGGTCACTGCAGGATTCGAAATAGCCGGTGTCGCCTGTCACAAAATTCTGATAGTGCCTGCGGCTTTTTCCGGTAAGTCGATACAAATGATTTCGCACGGCCCAGGTGGCATAAGTGCTGAACCGGGTCCCTCGCTCAAAGTCAAAAATTTCGACGGCTCGAATTAAAGGAACGGTTCCCTGTGCAAATAAATCTTCCAGTGGATTGTTGATATCAACCAGCTTCTTGGCAATGGAAATCACCAGACGTAAATTTGCAGTGATAATATAATTTCGGATCGCCAATGCTTCCTGCAGATAGTTTTGCAGAGTCTCTGTTCTTTTTTGGGAGGACCTGTTGAGCAGCTGAATACGAATTTGCTCAGCAAGATATTTCAGATAGTTCATCTTTCGAAACAGATGATGTTCCTGCTCGGCGGTCAGTAGATCGGTTGCGTAAAGACAGGCGAAAGCATCGGGAGTGCCAGCCGGGACAGAATTTTTTGACGGGGTCTGATAGTAACCAGAGTCGATCTGTTCCAGCCCGGGCGCAGGATCAAGAAAACAGGATGCCTGGTCAGGATCACTAAAGTTGTCTGCGGAAATCAATTCAATTGGCGACTCCAGATCGATCTTATTGAATATCTTGGAGACATCGCCTTGAGCAAGCATCATTCCTCTCCCCTGGAAAGTTGTACGCATTCGCGTATTTGTTTGCGCGTTGAATTTTTCCTAACCCCTTGCCAGTACAGGGCCACGATCGATAGCTTTACGCAGTTTTTAATTGGTTTGGTATTAATACAAGTAATTAAAACCTGAACAACAGGCCTAACTGCCACAGAACGGTTCTGATTGCGGTTTCTAAAACCTGATTATCAACATTATTTCACTTTACGCAACCATAACTGTTATAAATAGGTGCGAACAATTGTCGCAGTTGTTAAAAGCTCAGTATGTCACTTCAATTCGCTCGGCCACAGCAGGTCTCAGCAGGTGACTCCGTGATAATGAAGGTGGCATTTGTTGATGGTTGCCGGGGTAGATCGGGCTGTTCAGGTAATACGATGTTCGTATGTTTTTCCATTGAGAATCCTTCTGAGACTTCCCCCGGCACCTTTCGGAACTGATTCAAGGCGAGTACGATGTACGCTTTCAGGTTGCTAGCGGTCTATTTTTGTGTGTGGTGTTCAAGTAATAAACAAGATTTCATTTTGGTTACGGCTGTCAAAACAGGCCAGCTGTGCCGGGCTTGTTTCTCTTTCTTCAAAGGTTTAGGTTGATGAGTCGATCTCTGGTAACTGGTGGAGCCGGGTTTATTGGCGGGTATGTTGTTGAGCATCTTCTGAATGAAGGGCATGAGGTCACGGTTCTGGATAATCTTTCTACAGGACAGATTTCGAACCTGGATGCGGTGCGGGATCATCCGAATCTGACGATACGCATCGGATCGATTACCGATCCGATATTAGTTTCTGAAGTGATGCAGGGGCAGGATGAAGTATTTCATCTGGCTGCCGCGGTTGGAGTGAAGCTGGTCGCTGACGATCCTGTGCGAACCATTGAAACAAACATTTATCCCACGGAGTTGCTGCTACGTCTGGCTGTACAAGGTGGTCAGCGATTCTTTCTTGCTTCAACCAGTGAGGTGTATGGGAAAAGTGATCAGGATCGTTTTGAAGAGGAAGATGATCTTCAGTTCGGACCAACTTCCAAGCCTCGCTGGGCTTACGGTTGTTCCAAGGCGATTGATGAATTTCTGGCGCTGGCCTATTACCAGAAATTCGGCCTGCAGGTTGTGATCGGGCGTTTTTTCAATGTTGTTGGTCCCAGGCAGGTTGGCAATTATGGAATGGTAATTCCCCGCTTTGTGGAAG
>WFOZ01000560.1 GCA_015487825.1 Planctomycetaceae bacterium | reverse complement strand
CGAAGATGAACATTTAGCGGTTGTCGATAAACCGGCCAACTTGATTGTGCATCCCGGCAAGGCGAATTATTCCGGAACGATGGCCAACGCGCTGGTGCATCATTTTGCAACGCTGAGCAAAACAGGCGGCGAACATCGCCCCGGTATCGTGCATCGTCTCGATCGCGATACAACCGGCGTAATTGTGATCGCACGCAATAATGCAGTCCATGAAAATTTGAGTAAGCAGTTTGAACAGCGATCGGTTGAAAAAGAGTATCGGGCTATCGTCTGGGGAGAAGTCAATTTCGACAGTGATTATATCGAAACCTACATTCGGGCGCATGTCAGAATTCGGGAAAGAATGGTCGTCTGCAGTGAAGACTCCGAAGCCCGCCAGGCGAGCACCTATTACGAAGTACTTCAGCGTTTTCGCGGATTCTCCTATCTGAAACTGCTCCCGAAAACCGGACGAACACACCAGCTTCGCGTACATATGCAGCACATTAAATATCCGATTGTTGCAGATCGTCTTTATGGCGGGCATGCAAAATTGATGTTGAGCAATCTTGTCGAAAGTAAAGAACATTTTAAGGAAGACCACCTGTTAATCTCCCGTCAGGCCTTACATGCACACCGGCTTTGTATTGACCATCCCGTGACAGGCAAACGAATGGAGTTTGTCGCCCCGTTGCCGGAAGATATGCAGAATACGTTGGATGCACTACAGGAACATTGCAGTTAAAATCCGCTGGGCAAGACGGGAGAGTAGGAACACTCGAACAAGAAAAAGAACAAACTGGAACAGAAATAATGCAAAACGATTTAATCGCTGCCCTGTCTGAAAAACTGCCCGCAATCATGCGCTGGGCAGGGAGTATTGCTCGTGAACTTCGCAAGCATAACATCGAAATTACCGGCAAAACATCCGGTTCTGTTTTTACAGATGCGTTAACGCTGGCCGATTTAACCGTTCAGGATTTAATCATCAACGCGATGCGCGATCTCGACCCGCTGTTTCTAAAATGTAAAATTGAAGCTGAAGAAACTACGGGAGATCTGGAACGGTTTGCCAGCGAATCAGACCTCACTCTTTCACTCGATCCGATTGATGGCACGAAACAGTTTCGCGATAAAACGGGCAATGGTTACAGTGTGATGTTGCATTTGCGAAATCCGCAGGATGTACTTTATTCGCTGATCTATCTGCCGGAGCAGGGACCAACCGGCGGTTGGGTTGAAGTGAACCAGGGGACAATTCGCTGCGGAAAAGATGATTGCTCCGTAACGGCTCGGGCTGCACTTGATGCACTGGAACCGATCAATTCGCAATCACGCCCCGATTCCCCCAACATTTATCTGATCGGTTTTCAACAGCGTGATCCTGAGTGTGCGGAAATGGTCACACAGATTGGATTAAAAGGGTTCGCTCCTGATGAGATGCCGGACAGCATTTATCCGTTGCTGGCCAGTGGTGAATTTGGCGGCTCGCTGATTCACTCTCCGAACATCTACGATTTTCCGGTTTCACTGCACATTGCCCGTCAGTTGGGTGGGGATGCGATCTGGGCTCATAATGGTGAATCGGTCCACTTCAAAGAAACCTGGATGGATGATCGGGCAGACATGCTGCGGCTCCCCGGAATTGTCGCCTGCTCTGCCAATCGAGAGACTCTTGAAAAACTGGCGAGCCTCGCCAGAGAGTGGAATCCGAATCGATATGATAATTAAGATACCATTTAATAAGATGATTACCAGATTCTGAAATTGGCAGGAGAAGAAAAATGACAGGCTCAACAACTGAGCAAGCCGATTCGATGAAAACACTTTCAGAACAGGAAGTGAAACGATGGATCCACGAACATATTGACCCGGCTGATTTTGCGGGCAAAAAAGTTCTGTTGCTCGTTCCCGATGCAACACGCACTGCACCAATTCCGCTTCTGTTTGAAACACTGCATGCTCATTTACAGCCGCATACGGAAAAATTTGATGTTATTTTCGCTCTCGGCACTCATCCTGCGATGTCCGAAACTGAAATGTGTAAAATCCTGGGGATCAAACAGGAGGAAAGACAAAAGCTCTTTTTTCAGCTGGGGCTTTTTAATCATGAATGGGATCAGGATGAAAAGCTGACACAACTCGGCGTGCTGAGCAAAGCGGAAACCGAAGAAATTTCGCAGGGGTTGTTGAGTGAAGAAGTCCCCGTCAAAATTAATAAACGGATTCTTGACTACGACCTGCTTTTGGTCGTCGGTCCGGTTTTTCCGCACGAAGTGGTCGGATTCTCAGGGGGGAATAAATATTTCTTTCCGGGAATTACCGGGCCGGAATTACTGAACTTTTTCCACTGGCTTGGTGCCCTGATTACCAATACGGCAATTATCGGGGTCAAAAGAACGCTGGTCCGCGATGTTGTCGATAAAGCAGCTGCGCTGATTCCGGTTGAAAAGAAAGCCCTTACATTTGTTGTTTCGCCACAATGCACTTTGCATGGATTGGCTTATGGAACGCCGGAAGAGGCCTGGAGCGAAGCGGCTGATCTTTCTTCGCAGGTGCATATCAAGTGGTGTGATCGCAGTTATAAGCAGGTGCTTTCCTGTGCCCCGAAAATGTATAACGATTTATGGGTCGCCGGGAAATGTATGTATAAACTGGAGCCGGTGATTGCAGATGGCGGAGAATTGATCATTTACGCCCCGCATTTATCGGAAATTTCGGTCACACACGGAGATTATATCCGCGAAGTTGGTTATCATGTTCGCGATTACTTCGTCAAACAGGCTGATCGCTTCAAGCATGTTCCCCGAGGAATCCTGGCGCACTCGACACATGTTCGGGGAAACGGAACTTTCGAAGATGGCGTCGAAAAACCGCGAGTGAAAGTAACGCTGGCCTCTCAGGTTTCGAAACAAGACTGCGAAGCGATCAACCTTGGTTATCGCGATCCTGATTCAATTGATGTCGAATCGTTTGCCAACCGGGAAGACGAAGGAATTTTACTGGTCCGCAAAGCCGGCGAACAACTACACCGTTTACGAAAAGATGCCCCGGAAACGTAGGGCATGTTTCAGGCATATCGAGTCAGTAATAATTTGAGTGAATTTCTTTATTCCCAGGCGGGAGTTTGGGAACGGGAAAAACACTTTCTCTATTTTGATACAACTTTAACACGATAATACCCCCAATGAGTACGCCTAATCCTGCTTACGAATCCCGATTGAAATTTGCTCTTGATGCAGCCGAACAGGCGCAGGAGTTGATTCTCAAGTTCTATCAATGCCACGATCTTAAAATTGATTCCAAAAACGACAATACTCCGGTTACAGAAGCAGACCGCGGAGCCGAGTTGTTAATTCGGGAACTGCTGGAAAAAGCGTTTCCGGAAGACGGTATTCTGGGGGAAGAATTTCCAGAGAAAAAAGGAGCCAACGAATTTCGTTGGATACTCGATCCGATTGATGGCACAAAATCGTTCGTGCATGGCGTCCCTTTATTCGGATCGCTGATCGGCTTGGAAATTGTGGATGCAGAAGAAAACCGCACCTGCGTCATGGGCGTTTGCCGATTCCCTGCGTTAAACGAAGTAGTCTACGCAGCGAAAGGTTCCGGGGCCTGGTGGAAAGTGGGAGATCGTGAACCGGTCCCGGCTCGTTGTTCAGAAATTTCACAATTAGGCGATGCCTGCTTTTGCACCACAAACATTGCCCGCTGGGATGCTCACGGGTTAACCCAGGCGTATGAAACATTGCATAACGGCGTGAAATTGACACGAGGCTGGGGTGATTGTTTTGGCCACATACTGGTTGCAACCGGTCGGGCGGAAATAATGGTTGATCCCGTTTTGAGCGAATGGGATGCGGCTGCGTTACTGCCTATTCTGGAAGAATCGGGCGGGCATTTTCTCGACTTGAAAGGAAACGCAACCATCTATTCCAAAAGTGGAATGTCTGTTAACGATGCCATGAAGGATCAACTCCTTAAAATCATATCTCAACAGTAACACTTCAGGGTTCGCTGTGCGGACCACTCATCACATGTGTTGCAGCAGTTCAATGGTCCCTACTTTTTCAAAAATGAATTACCATGATTGTCAGTTGGAATTGGCTCAGCGATTACGTTTCTGTAGATTGTCCCGTCGAAGAAGCTGCGGATCGCTTGATGATGTCCGGTTTGAATCTCGAAGGCCTCGAAGCCCAGGGAGATGATTTTGCGATTGATCTGGAAGTAACCAGCAACCGGCCCGATTGCCTGGGGCATATCGGAGTGGCACGGGAATTGTGCGTGCTTTATCAAAAGGAATTAAGCATCCCGCAAGCAGCAATCACTCCCGTTTCGGATAAAACGGAAAGCGTTACTTCGGTTGAAAATCGTCTCAGCGATCACTGCCCGCAATACATGGCCCGAATTATTCGAGGCATTAAGGTTGGCCCCAGCCCCGACTGGCTCGTGGCTCGACTGGAAGCGGTTGGTTTGCGTTCGGTTAATAATGTTGTCGATGTTACGAATTATGTCCTTCTGGAATGTGGCCAACCGCTGCATGCGTTCGATCTGGATAAACTGGAAGGAAAAAAAATCGTCGTCCGTCTGGCAGCTTCTGGCGAAAAAATCGTAGCCATAGATGGTAAAGAATACGAACTGGATGACCAAACCTGCGTTATCGCAGATGCCTCTCGCCCGGTAGCTGTTGCAGGTGTGATGGGTGGAAAAGAAACGGAAGTAAGCGAAACAACAACAGATTTGCTCATCGAAACAGCAAACTTCGCCCCGCTGTCTGTTCGGCGAACGGCCCGCAAGTTGTCACTATTCAGCGATTCCTCATTTCGATTTGAACGTAGTGTTGATATCCAGCAAATTGAATGGGCCAATCGCAGGTGTTGCGAGTTGATTGCTCAACTGGCGGGGGGAGAAATTCTTGATGCTCCCATTCTGGTTGGCGATATTCCTGCGCATTCACCGCATTCGATTTCTATTCGATATGAGCAAAACCAGCGACTGCTGGGGATTAAAATCACTCCGGAGGAAACACGAAAGATCCTGAGTGAACTTGGCCTGCAGGAGCAATCTGCAAACGAAACCGAAGCCAGCTTCACGCCACCCAGCTGGCGAGCCGATCTCACTCGCGAAGTTGACCTCATCGAAGAAGTGGCGAGGATTCATGGTTATGATCGAATTTCAGAAAACGATCCTCCCAGAATTCGGGCAGCGATTAAATCAAAACAGGATCGTACTGCAGACATTGTGCATCAGGCATTCAACGCAGCTGGATTTTACGAGGCCATTACAATGAGCTTCGTTTCGGAAAAACAATCGCAAATGTTTAACCCGCGCGGGATTTCAGCTCCGCTCAAGGTAGAACATTCTTCCCGCAAGCTGGAAAATCTGTTACGTCCCAGTCTCATTCCGAGTCTGCTTGTTTCACGCCGGGCGAATGAACGAACCGGAACTGCCAATGCGCAGCTTTATGAAATTGCGAGAACATTCATCGGTATGTCCGACGACGGGGCTGAGCAGATCCTGACCATTGGCTGTGTTACTGGAGACGACCTGCTCCGCCTAAAAGGAATTCTGGAACAACTTGTCAAGCAGGTGAATCGCGATGCCGTGCTGACCGCTACGGCCTGCGAGGTGGCAGGATTTGCTGCCGGTCGCGGTGCAGAGTTGCAGCTTAATGGAAAGCATTGGGGCTGGATTGGAGAACTGGACCGATCTGTTACCGATCAACTCGATTTACGTGATGCCGTCACGGTGGCAGAATTTGAACTGACTCCACTGGTTGAACTGCTTAACCTGGAACCGCAGTTCCGTTCTCTGCCGCAATATCCGGCCAGCGAACGTGATTTTAATTTCCTGCTTGATGAAGCGACGACATGGAAAGAGTTGGAACAGGCAATCCGCGACGCAGGAGGCGAATTACTGGAAGATGTCATTTTCGCCGGTCAGTATCGAGGCAAACAAATCGGAGCAGGCAAAAAAACATACCTGGCCCGTGCCCTGTTCCGATCCAGCGAAAGAACACTCGCCGGCGAAGAAGTTGAAACGCTGCATTCGAAAATTGTCGCCAACTGTGAAAAGAACCTCGCAGCCATTTTGAGGTAATCATGTCCAAGCAACCACCTTCAACTCCTGAACCATTAAACCTGCAGGAATTACAGCAGATGATTCAGGAAATGTTCGGCCATAAAGATCAGCAGCGGGGGATCGACGGGACGTATATGTGGTTCATGGAAGAAGTGGGCGAACTGGCAGGAGCGTTACGCTCCGGCAATAAGCAGGAACTACAGGGGGAATTTGCCGACGTGCTGGCCTGGCTTGTCACGCTGGCCAATTTAAGCGGAATCGATTTGGCAGAAGCCGTTCGCAAAAAATATATCACTGGTTGCCCACGTTGCGGGCAGAATGTTTGCAGCTGTCAGCTTTCTGCAAAGCCATAATACACGATAATTCCCGTTACGGTTCGAAGAGGATATCGGGCGAGGCTCCAAATTTTGCGGGAAGCGGCATGTTTTCCCAGGCATCTTTTTCTCCACCTGCACGAACCTGCCAGCGTCCTTTCAGTTCGAGAACTTTTTTTCCTGCCGTAAGAGTTGGTGCCTGAGAAAGCCCCCCGGTATTTCGGACAACGAGAAGGTGATATTCGCCCGGCTCAATCCATTCAGCGGGAATTTTATTTTTGATGATTTCTTTTCCATCCCACCATACTGTTGTGTTCTCTTCTATCTTTAGAGTTAGCTCAGTGTCCCATGATGCGGGGAGTCGAACGACACAGCGACTCCAGACGGTATCGGTATACACCGGAGCCATCGGCAGATCAATCAGATTCCAGTAACCATTTTGAGCAGGAACTGCATGATCATCAATTTCGATCTCCGCAGCCCACAGCATTCCCTGCAGGAATGCACGTCTGAAAATCGGGTTTGTGAAATCATCTTTATGCCCAATGGACGAATAGAAAGAGCGACCACCATTGTCTCGAATGTATGTCCAGACAACAGGCTCAGCGGGCTTGCCTTCAATCTTGCCAAGCATCAAAGGCAACGCCCCTGGCAACAACGGCATGGTCATGTATAACGACCCTTTTTGTGCAAAGCTGGCCCCGGAATCAATTCCACGCAAAATCGGATGCCTCACCCCATCAGCAACTGTTATCGTTGAACTCAATTTGTTGCCATAGTGGTTGTGATAGTTCCCACCCCAGACATCGTGATCAAATTCGGTCCAGTCAACATACCCTTGAGGCGGCTTTTTTTTTCGCAGGCTAAAGGCATGAGATGCCGTTCTGATCCCGATCATTGGTTTGCCTGCTGCCTCGAATTTGCGGATCAAATTTATGTCCTGTGGAGGCAATACCCGCCTGCGAACTGAAATCAGGGCTACATCTGCCTCATTCAAAACTTCCAGGCCTCGAATCAGGTTTCTTTCCTGATCGTCTCCCCAAGCGTAACTAACCTGAAAATGATGCCCGAGCATTCCGTCTGCAAATTCCGGCAGTGTCTGATTCGTTAAATACTCATCCTCTGCAATCACCATCACCAGATGTTTGCGGCGGTCCCGACTGAAATGAAATGGAGTTCCTCCCAGAACCTGATCGCTTGTAATTGTGGGGCAGATATATTTTTCAATGTGGGAAATAATCAGATCGTTGCCGGTATAATGGCTGACGAACGGCCAGCGAGCCGGGTTGTACATCGTGTCGGTCATATCACGCATCAGCACAACATTTTTGCCATTGCGAACCAGTTGCCTTAACCCAAACGGGCGACCCAGCACGCACATGTTGACATGCACGCCGGTCAGGATCACGTTTTTAATCCCCTTCGCTTCCAGAATAGACCAGACTTCGTCACCTTTATCGGAGATGAAATCTTTTGCAGAATCGATCTGTATCAAATCGTTTTGCTTTTTCCAGGGAAGCCCCGGATTGCGACCCATCGCTTTTAGTTTGGCTGCCCAGGCGGCGTGTTCTATCGGGTTGTCATCTTCGCCGCCGTCGGATTGATCAATCGGATAGACAGCTGCTTCTTCCGCAGGAATCCGCGAGCACCACGACTTGATATCTTTCGGTATTGTCTTGGCGGCAGGAGTTTGCCTTGCTCGTTTTCTGGCGGGATGATTCACATAGGCGGGCATGCAATCACTCGGTGCATGAATGATGCTTACTCCCTGACTGCGAGCTTTGATGAGCACCTGATTCAATCGCGGTGCAAATTCGTTGAGCCGCCTGACCGCATTAAGGCAGTGGTGATAATCCCAGACATCGCAAACAATAATTGCCGTTTCTGCAGGATCCCAGCATTCCTGGCGGATCAACCGGTGGAAACGATTCGACTTTTCCGAAGTTGGCTGCTGATACCGCAACTGCAACTTTAACTCTTCAGCAGAAAGCGAGCCGGAAAAATTGAGCATCGATATCAAAGTGAACAATAAAGGCAGATTTTTCATAATGATCTCACAAAATACAGAAACCGAATGCCGATCAGACATAATCTTGATCTACGACTTTATCAGCAGGCCCGAAATAGTGAAACCCTGCCGAGTGTCATCAGTGAAATGCCGAGCAAAACCGCTGGGGCGGAAACCTCCATTAGTTCAAAACCCTATAGAACGCAGGGTAGGCATTCTTGCCTGCCTACAATACAGCATGTTCTAATGAAACAGGCCAGAATGTCTGTGCTCCTTTTGAATTAATAGAGGTTCTCTAACTTGGCGATAATCGAAGCTTGGTGTTACCATTCCTGTATGCAATCAGCCGTACGGCGTTAGCCGCGGTTAAGCCTATCTGGAAGCGCCCGGTTCAACTCGTTCCCAAACTCCTGCTTGGGAACGAGGACACACCCTTTAACGACCGCCAGCTAATGTTATTCAACACGGTTACAATAATTTATCTTCTGATCATTCAGAAGCAACTCGAACCGTTGCCCGGGCAGAAAAGGACTTATATTTTACTTCGATCACATCGGTCACTTCTTCAATTTTATTGGAGAGTTTCTGAGGAGCGAAATAGGTTCCCGTTTTCTTTTCGAATTTTCCCAGAACGGGATCGCCCCACTGAATTT
>WFOZ01000559.1 GCA_015487825.1 Planctomycetaceae bacterium | reverse complement strand
GATGTTTTCAATGTTGAAAACGTCTGGTCGAAAGTGCGTGACAAAATCGATGATGTTTCCAAAGATTTTCCGGTGGGAGTTGATGAGCCGGAATTTGAACAGATGACCTTGCGAGCCTTTGCGTTGATTGTTGCTTTGAAATGGGAGCAGGGTGATTCCCCGAACATTGCGATTCTTAAACGGCTGAGCGAAGAGTTGGAGGATATCCTGCGGACAGTGCCGGGGACTGAAGAGTTGGAACTGTTTGGTAACCCCGAGGAAGAAGTGATTGTGCAAATTCAGCCGGACCAGTTGATTGCGCACGGATTGTCAACCGCTGACCTTTCGAGACAAATTCTGGCCAGCGATGCCAAGGTCTCTGCAGGACAAATCCGCGGAAAACGGGGCGATCTCATTCTGGAAGTGGATGGCGAACTCGATTCAATCGTCCGGATTTCTCACACTCCGATACAGTATGGCGAGGAAGGTTTGATTGTTCGTTTGGGAGATATCGCAAATATTGAAAAAAGTATTATCGATCCACCCGAGAGTCTGGCAATGATTGAAGGTCAGCGGGGGATTGCGATTGGTGTTCTGGTGCGTGAAAAGTATCGGATTGATTACTGGTCCGCTGCTGTGGATACTGCTTTGAAGAAGTTTGAATCTGAATTACCCAGAGGTATCGGGTTGGTTCGAGTTTTTGAACAGAACGATTATGTTCAGCAGCGGCTTTCCGGTTTGATCATCAACTTGCTGCTAGGTGGAACAGCAGTTTTTCTGGTGATTCTTTTCATGATGGGCTGGCGAAGTGCGATTGTTGTTGGTTCGGCGTTGCCACTGTCTGCCTTTATGGTGTTGGCGGGACTTCGATTTCTGGAAATTCCGATTCACCAGATGTCTGTCACCGGATTGATTATCGCGCTCGGTTTGTTGATCGACAACGCGATTGTGATTGTGGATGATGTCACCGAAAAATTGCGAAAAGGTGTTTCGTATGCTGATGCCGTTGGCCGTAGTGTGCGACATTTGATGGTTCCACTTTTGGGCTCAACAGTCACAACGGCTTTGGCTTTTGGGCCGATCGCGTTGATGCCTGGGGCAGCCGGTGAGTTTGTGGGAGCGATTGCGATCAGTGTGATTATCGCAATTTCCAGTTCGTTTCTGCTGGCAATGACAATCGTACCCGCGGTTACGGCGATTCTGAATCAGTATTCAAGAACCTCGCCGATGGGAACTTCTGCTGAAGAGAGTAGCCTGTTGCGACGCACCTGGCAGAACGGTTTTTCACATCCCAAACTCGTACAGAGATATCGCACAACGCTCGATTTCATTTTCAAGTACCCCGTTTTAGGTGTCCTGTTCGGTTTGCTCTTGCCGGTTGCAGGGTTCATTCAATCCAGCAATTTACAGGAGCAGTTCTTTCCGCCGGCTGATCGGGACCAGTTTCAGATTGAAGTTGATTTGCCGGCACACGCATCACTACAGGAAACGCTCGCTACAACCCAAGCCATGCGAGAACGATTGCTTCAACAAAAAAAGATCGAGAATGTGCAATGGTTTATCGGAGAAAGTGCCCCGGTATTTTATTACAATGTGATTCCGACACGCTCAAATTCGTCGCGGTATGCTCAGGCCATCGTTCAGTTAAATACCGAAGCGGGAACCTGCGAACTGATACAAACGCTGCAGTCAGAAATGGATAATGCATTTCCGGGAGCGAGGGTACTGGTTCGGCAATTGGAACAGGGGCCGCCCTTTGAAGCACCGGTCGAAATCAGGATCACTGGTCCGGACAGGGAAGTGCTACGTGAATACGGAGATCAGATGAGAGCAATTCTCAGTAAAGTGCCGGATGTGATACACACACGGGCCGATTTATCTGAGACACTTCCCAAGCTGAATATTCAGGTGGATGAAGAGCAGGCCCGGTTGGTTCATCTGAATCGTACAGCGATTGCAAATCAGATGAATGCCTCTCTGGAAGGAGCCGTGGGAGGGACCATTCTGGAAGGAACCGAAGAATTACCGGTTCGGGTTCGTGTTTCAAATTCCCGTCGAGTCGATCCGGCTCAAATAGCCTCACTCGATTTTCTTCCTCTTCAGACCAACCAGCAAGACGACGAAATGTATGCGGGAGTTCCGTTGGGGTCTTTGGCCACGTTAAAACTGAGCCCGGAAATTGCAACGATACCGCATTACAATGGACAACGTTTGAATGAAGTGCAGGCCTATATTTCTGCAGGAGTTCTGCCAGCAAAAGTGCTTGAAGACTTTCAGCAAAAATTGTTGGAAGCAAGATTTGAATTACCAGCTGGCTACAGCTACGAATTTGGTGGTGAGAGCGAAGAACGAGACGCTGCGATCGGCAGTCTGATGGCGAATGTCGGCGTTTTGTTTGTGATGATGGTGGCGACACTTGTTTTGTCGTTCCGTTCGTTTCGCATTGCGGCAATGATTGGCGTGGTCGCTTTTTTATCTGTCGGGCTTGGATTAGGGGCGTTGTGGCTGTTTGGTTTTCCGTTCGGTTTCATGGCGATTATCGGAACGATGGGTTTAATTGGTGTCGCGATTAACGATTCAATTGTGGTATTGGCTGCCATTCGGGAAAATGTGTCTGCACGGCAGGGCGACCCGATTGCAATTCGGGAAGTTGTCGTTCGAGCATCGCGGCACATCATCGCGACATCACTGACGACGATGGCGGGCTTCGCTCCGTTGGTGATTTTCGGCGGCGGGTTCTGGCAACCACTTTCCGTTACGATCGCAGGAGGAGTTGGCGGAGCGACAATCCTGGCGCTCTACTTCATTCCTTCGGCTTACATTCTGGTGATGTGTAAAGGAAATTGCCTTGCCAAAACGGCACCTGATAATTCTTCAGTGTCAATAAGACATACACAACAGGTGGCAGCTTCGTAAAATTGAATCGTTGCTTCCCCGGTGTTTGTATTACTAACGGTAAAAGTTTGCGAACGCCTCGCAAATTTTAGAAAAATATCAGTTTGGTTACGGTTATCAGAATGAACCAGCCGTGCTGGACCAGTCAGGTATTTCAATTTGATCTAAAAATTCAGCAGTTCCTTCTGTTGCATCCATTCGGCTGCTCGATCAGGCCAGGTGGGGAACGAGGAATTTTCGACTGGTCGCAAGCCGTTGCCATGCCCGCCGGAACGGTAAATATGCAATTCTGCTTCGACTCCATTTTTCTTTAATTCGGTATAAAACTGAATGCTGTTGAGTGATGTATGCCCATCGTTATGAGCATGGACTAGAAATGTGGGCGGACATTGATCTGAAACAGTAAAGGCATCTGCAAGCCGCTCTGTTTTTTTATCAATCAGTTGCCAGGGGTAAAGCAGAAGTGCGAAATCGGGTCTGCACGATATTTTATCGATACGATCTGGTTGATAAGATCGCTCATTGAATCGTGTGGAGAGCAGCGCTGCAACTTGTCCGCCGGCAGAAAAACCAAGTACGCCAATCTGATTCGGCTTCAACTTCCACTGGGAAGCACGCTTACGAATCAAACTGATTGCTCGCTGTCCATCCTGCAAAGGTCGTTCGGAAAGAGAGGGTAGCACGGAATTCTTTTGAACAGAGCCTTTAATAATTTTGGTTCGATAATGCACCACAAACGCGGTCACTCCCAGACTGTTGAGCCACGTAGCCGCTTCCGAACCTTCTTTATCAATCACCACATAATTATATCCACCGCCGGGAAAGATCAGCACGGCTGTGCCGGTTCGTTTTTCCTGTTGCGGTAAAAAAACATGAATTCGAGGCTTAGTGATATTCTTGATACGTGTGGCGGGCGGGTTTTCAGAAGGCCGTCTTGCTAACGCAATGCCTGTTTCTACAGTCTGTTCGCCAGGAGCCTGACGTTCCCAGAGATCGATTACCTGATCCGGTTCCCGCGCCTGGATACTGTTGACACATTGAACGAAAATCAAAAAAAGCAGAGCGAATATTTTCATGAGTCAATATTTTTCAAGAGAGGGCACAATAAGTTTTTTCAGCCTGCGAAATTGTGTCTTATTTGCGAACGGTGATTGAACAGAAAAAAATTGTATTCAGAACTATTTCTTTCTCCAACCTGTCGATTCAATCCGTTTGAATTCAGCTTCGATCTGTTTGCCTTCATAAAACGAGAGCCAGCCGGTGAGGTGTTTTGTTTCGCCCGGGTTTGCATCGGGGAATTTTGGATCCGAATGCAGGCAGGGACATTTCTGATTTGCCCAGGGGCGGTGTACCGGATCCCAAGCGGTGATAATCCATTTTGTACTATCTTCCGATCGGCAGGCAACGTAAGGGGATTTGATGAATTTATTCTCATTTGTTTGAGCAGCAAAGCCGGGAGCCCCTTTGAGCATGACACAAATTTGCACTCGCAAGTCAGTCAATTTCTGCTTTGTGCCATTCTTGAGCCACATTTTCATCCGTACAGAATCTTGCTGAGGTTCAATTTTTGTGCCAAAGGCAATACCGTTGGGGAGTTCTCGGGTGAAATCTAACGTGCCATCTGCGTTACGTTTCCATTCCAGTTTTTTCATCTCGATATTCTGTCTCGACCAAATTGTTGGAATATGCGTATGGGCCAGATAGGTTAACCCGAGGTTCGACCAAATAGCCTCAGGCACATCAACAACGAAATAGTCTGTTTCGTTCCACGGAGCAAGAACAGATATTTTCGTTTCCCGTTGCGGGCGGATCGCTCCCTCCAGAAAACCTATTCTCGGATGCCTGCCTCCCGGGTAAGGAAGGACCAACAGCGATTTACCGATTTTGCGTTTCGGTCGGTTTTTTGTGGTAATGTCAAACTTTTTCAAAGCGGATCTGATTTCTTCTGCATTCAGCCCAGTGGCAGATTTGATTTCATCAATGCTGTAGTGGTGATACCAAACCATATTCCGTAACCAATATTGAAGATCGTCATCATCGATTGGCTTACGGACGTTTATCGGTTCTGCCGCAGCACAGAACGTCTCTGACCAGCAGAATATGCTCAGTATTAGAGCTGCCAACGCAATCGTATGTGAAAATTTCATGAGAGGGATCTATCAATTAAGATCGTAAAGGGAACCAAATTTTGTTTTGAGGTGTGTCGTTAAAGCATCCGCGGAGAATTTATTGCCTGTGACCGCTTCCACCAGTTTCGATGCCGGGTATTGTTGGCCTCGATGATGAATATTGTGATTGAGCCATTCTTTTAAGGGTTGGAAATCGCCACGAGCAAACATTTCATCCAGATTCCCCAATTGTTTTTCCGCTGCTTCAAAGAATTGTGAAGCATAAATATTCCCCAACGCATAAGTCGGGAAATATCCGATATAGCCGGCTGACCAATGCACATCCTGCATGCAGCCTTCTGCATCGCTGGCCGGAACGATTCCAAAAAATTCCTTGAATGTTTCATTCCACGCTTCCGGAATCTGTTCTGCTTCCAGTTCTCCCGCGATCATTTTCTGTTCAAGTTCAAAACGAAGCATAATGTGCAGATTGTAAGTTACTTCGTCCGCTTCAACACGAATCATGGAAGGTTCGACATAATTGATCGCCCCGTAAAACGCATCCAGCGAAACATCCTTGAGTGATTCCGGGAACCATTTCTGAGCCTCGGAAAATGAGTGTTGCCAGAACGATCGGGACCTGCCCACCAGATTTTCCCACATGCGGGATTGCGATTCGTGAATGCCCAACGAAACAGCACTCCCCATCGGCGTTCCCGCGTGTTCAGGAAGCAAACCTTGTTCGTACATCCCGTGTCCCGCTTCATGCAAAGTGCCGAAGAATGCCATGTTGAAGAAGTGATCGTCATACCGTGTGGTCAACCTGCAATCACCCGGACCAAACCCGCTGCAAAAAGGATGGGCAGAAACGTCGATTCGGCCACGATGAAAATCGAAGCCGATTTCACCAGCCATCTGTTTCGAGAATTCAGCCTGTGCATCCACGGGAAACAAGCGAGACACAATTGATTGATCCGGCTTTTTACTTGCCTCTGCAATTTTCGCAACCAATGGCACCAGTTCGTCTCTCAATACCGAAAAAGTAGACTGAATCTGCGCAGTTGTCATGCCCGGTTCGTATAAATCGAGTAATGCATCGTACAACGGCCCGTCTCCCTGCTGTAGACAGGCTGCTTGCTCCCGTTTCAATGCGATAATCTGTTTGAGCCACGGTTCGAATGCCGCAAAATCGTTCGCTTCTTTGGCGTTGCTCCAGGCATGTTGCGAAAGAGCGCTAACTCGCGAAAGTTCTTCCACAAGCTGCTGAGGCAGTTTCGTCGCACGTTCGTAACTTCGCTTTATTTCACGAACATTGACCGATTCAACGCAGTCGTCTGCCCCTAAATCGACTTGAGATAATTCATCAAGAAGCTCCCCGAGTCGCGGCGATGTCGCCCATTGATGTTCCAGCCCCGCAATCAAACTAACCTGTTCCGCTCTTAACTCTGCCCCGCCACTGGGCATGTAAGTTTCGCGATCCCAATTGAGAACACTCGCACAGGAACCAAGTAAAGTAATTCGTTTTATATCGCTGATAAGTTCATCATACTTTGGTTGATAGCTTGACATTTTTTCGATCCGTAAATACTCAGTGTTGTATGGTTTTGGTTTAAGTGAGATGGTAATCAGACAACGCAGGATACGTTGTAACGCACCAGTTTAGTCATACCATGACGTAGTAGGACTGGAAGTAACGAAGCGTATCTCAACGCTCACCGATTTACAACATCTGGTGAATTCAAATACCAGAACAGAGAGTATTTCAATGTCAAATTAATGCATTGCTCAATTACATCATAAAAATGACAATTACAAATATAATCACAGCAAGTAAAATAGCCGCAACGATGATCGGCAGGTACACATAAGCAGAGATGTTGGCCGGGTCATCATCATCGCTCAGCGAACCACCACTGGCTGAAATGAGCCAGATTGGTAACCGACCGAAAAAGGTATAAGTCGTTCCGAGGATAATCCCAATGCAGAGATAAACAATCGTACGACCATCTCCAACGCCTTGAGTCATACACCAGCCAAGCAGTATTGCTAGCAGTACGGTCAGCAAGCCGGAAATAATGCGTCTGGTTTTCATTAAGGATCGCTCGAACAATTACCGTCAGATTTCAATTTGCCGCTTACTCAGTTCATAAGATCCGACAGTCATTGTTCGGAACCTCTCTTACTTTTCTTCCGGCGTATAATCCAGAGAAAAATTGTCCAGATAGAATGCTGTCTTGCTGGCTGCAATGCTGATGAAGCCGACCCAGGTCAGTTTTCCGTATTCAGGGTGAGAACAGGGCAGGTTTCGGAAGGTGCGTGTTTTTTTTCCTGGAACAGTTACAGCAAGCTGCCAACTGCTGGCTCGTTTTGTGTTTTGCTTTGCGATAATCTCGAATCGCATCCATTGTGATGTAGGCAGATTCAATTGAGCCTTATCCTGCAAAAACAGTTTTCCATCACGGATTAAAAATCGAGGCCCGGTTTGATAAGGGGAAACGGTCCAGTCTCGCCACTCGAACTGAATCGCAACTCCTTTTTCAATTCGTAAATCGAAACTGTTTTTTACTCTTCCTTCTTTGTAAGTCATTCCTCTGAAAACGCAATACGGGTTGTAGGAAATTTTCAGACCCGGTGCATCGGTAATCTTCAAACTTTGCTTTCCGCTGGCGGCTGTTTCCTGCGTTACAAGAATCGAGTCCCCTTTGTTTTCCACATGAATTTCCAGTGACCCGGGCTGTTGAT
>WFOZ01000558.1 GCA_015487825.1 Planctomycetaceae bacterium | reverse complement strand
TTGCATAACCGAATGTTCCTGCCTGAGAGCAAACGATTTCCCTTTGCCCATCGCCAGTCAGATCGACATAAGTTGGCGATTCATTATCAACCACCTTGGTCGCCAGATGTTTATCCCACGGCCGTTCGCGATTCTGCGGATTTTCATACCAGTGAGCCGCTTGACCGGGAAAACCGAATACAAGTACATCGTCCCAGCCATCACCGTTGATGTCATCGACGTAGATGAAGAAGTTGTCGGCGTAACCGTGTGGGTCGAACGGCTTGGGGTTGTAGATAATATGCTTTTTCTTCCACGTTGGCCCTTCAAACCAGAACGGCCCGTAAACCAGATCAGCATGCCCATCTTTATTCAAATCCCCTGCAGAAACTCCTTCAGAAAAGAAGTGTTCGCTCAACTGGCTTGAAGTCCAGGAGATCTGGTTTTTTGTTTCTTCAGCCTGAAGATTATGCCGGGAGAAAGACCCAATGCTCAAAACAGAGGCAATTGTCAGAAAAGACAGAGCGGCCTGTAATTTCAAAGAAAAGGATTTCCTGGAAATATTTCTTAACATGTTGCACCTCGCGAAGAGTTTAATGGTTTTTGCCGAGTCGAATGCGTTACTCCCCTGTTTAGAGGGAACGTGACAGTCAGGCCACTGGGTTGTTAACACGCCTTCTGATCTATTTGATTATGATTTATCTCTTGGTCTTTTGGATTGAATTCTTTTACTCGGCAACACTGCATTGTCCCAGGTTTTTAACTGACGTCGCATTTCACGCAGGTTAATTGCGACAGGAATAATAACCTGTTTGGAATAGGGGTCACCCGACTGCAGATCCGGTGCCTCCAGATTTCGCACCTCCTGATCGAGCAGACGCAACCATTCAGGAACTTCCAGGCCGGTGCCATACGTGCCGTCTTGGTAGTTTTCAATTTCAACACGCAAATCGTCAAACAGTTCTCGTTTCTGCTTTATATTTTCTTCCTGCATGGTCTGTTTTACAAGGGCTATCATACGGTTGATCGCCAGCGGTTTTACAAATCGTTCTTCAACATGATCACTCAAGGCAGGAAGTTTAACGCCGTATTTCTTTTCCAGATGTCTCAGTACCCGCAAGTGCAAATCGGCACGGGTTGCGGATCGTTCAATGAAAACTTTTTCCCAGGTTTTTGCCGCTTTCAGCCGACCGATCTGAATGAGAGCTTCGTGAGCAATTTTTAACGGGGCAAAGTTCCAGTCATCGCGATCATAATCGGCTTCGAGTCTTAAGAAATCGAGAAAGCAGTCAAATCGCTCACCGTAATCGGAGTGCGTCGTGGTACTGTTGTATTCCAGGAAACGATCAAATTTATCGATTACGATTCCGTAGATCATTTCCAGATTGATCGCGGCTTCATCTGCATCCAGCTTGCCCGATTGCAGGTCTTCCACGAGTGGACTTGGATTGATCGGATCGTCGTTTTCTTCAAGATATTCAATAAATTCATCAACTCCGTTCTGCACAATCGCGCGGACATATCCCAGCGTAAGATTGCGGGCGTGGAACAGTTCTGCTCCGTATTTATGAATGAAATCCTGTATTGTTTCCCACAATCTTTCATGCTTCAGGCTCTCTGCAGCAGAAAGTCTCATCGTGGCTGAATGCTTGAGCCAGATCGAACCGTAATGGTCGACAACTTCAGAAAGGATATCGATCAGTTCTTCATCACTTAGTTTTCCGGATCGCCAGGTCTTCGACGATTCGAGCAGATAACTGAGAGTATTCGAGAGAGCGTGCCGGAACAGCCGGTCGAATTCGGTAATGGCCGGCCCGCGCGGTCTGACTCCGCGTTCCATGCGATAAGCGGTTGTCATCACATGCCAGGTTTCACGATACAACCCGAGTCCCGGAAGAGCTGTCACCAGAAAGCGAAGCAGGGCATGTAATTCCTGAGCATCTGCAATTGAACGTGGTGTGCCTCCATGTTCCAGCGGAACGTAAAGCAACTTTCTGCGGGATAGCTTCTGCAGACAGTTGGGCAGCAGTTTTCTCACGGTAATCACATCGTTACATAAAATAGCCTGCAGGAAATCTGATAACCATTTTTCATTTTTCTTGAGCTGGTTTCCCTGCTCAGACATGCAAAGCGCCTCGGCTAACCTGCGGACAAACCGCAGTCGTGTTAACGTCCAGATAATGTTGTGCATTAAGTAAAGTTTTGATTGCAGTTGTATGTCATACTCAATGTTGGCATCGTGAGCCCCCGAAGGCGAAGAAAGTTCGCGGGAGTGGACTTCGTGCAACAGGTGTCCCAGTTCACGTTCAAATCGATGCAGATCATTAGACCAGGATTTGACGCTTTCAAGAATCTGCACAACATCCTGCTGTTGCGAATTTTTTCCCTGTTTCCCAATAAGACCGGCTGCGACCAGAACTGCCTGCTGCATGATTTCAGCCAAAGCGTGCAGGAATTTCAAATGTGGATCGTAATTTCGCCCCAACTGTTCAAACTCGTTATCGGCCCATGGATCGGAAGGATCAGAAACGGCTCCCTCCTGACCATCATCTGCTGAATCCCGAAACGAAACTCCTTCGTAAGCGGCTGCAAAGGGATCGTTCGGTTCTTCGTCTTCAAAGGCTTCCTCTTCCCCTTCTTCCCAAGGGCCATTCAAAGCCGGTTTATCCCACCAGTCCTGATCATCTTCCTGTATCGAAGAAGTATCTTCCAACTCCTGGATCAGTTTCGGCACGCCCCAGCGATTTCCTGCATTGGCTTCAATCAACTCCAGCATTCTGTGATAACGCTGAAACAGTTCAGGTGGTTCGGGCTCAGACTTCTGAAGGGCCCGAGTCCATTCCAGCAACGCTGCACTGAAATTCTGGTCAAATTGAATTAAATCTGTTTCTTCGCTCTGATTCAGCCATTGCATTAACAGTCCGAAAGCAGAATTCAGATCCCCTTTTTGAAGCAACACCTGCACTACATTATGATACGCCATGTGAGATTCAAAAAGTTCGACATGCTCTCTCCAGAAGCCGAGTGAATTTTCGCTCGCTCCGGCCTGTTTCTGCCAGGCTGAAAGAGTGTTGCTTACCACAATTGCAGATTCATACGTTCTCATTCCGTACAACCGGGGGATATCTTCTACTGTTGTTGTTGCGTACTGATCCCATTGTTCTGCCAGAAGTCGGAAGCGTTTTTTTGTACGGTCTATTACGTCATCCCGACCAGCCATTGCGGCTTCGCTGAGCGTGGCGGCATAAAGCGAAAAGAACTGCTCCATCATTTCGATCAGAAATTCTACACGCACATCGGGGACTGCATCTTCCCGATTGGCAAACAACGGAAACTGTCCCTGAAAACCAAGGATGTTCCAGGGATCAACGATTGAGCCGCACTGAATGCCTCGCTGAAAGAACTCTTCAATTTCAAGCAGTAACTGTTCGGCTTGTTCGAACTGTTCAGCTTCAAGTTTCTGGTGACATATTCTTAATCGCCACTGGATTTCTGTTTCAAACCGGATTGAAGCAGCCGGGATGATTTCAGCCTGTTTGCGGCTTTCTTCAGCAAATCCCATTCGCGCGTACATCAGCGCCAGTTCCCTGTTTCGAACTTGCCGGGCTCCATGTGTAGATAGAAACATGTTGAGTGCATGGCGCACATGGCCGAATGGCTGTTGGGTTACCTGCCTGATTTCCTCCAAGCGTTTGGCTCGCTTGCCGGAAATTTTAGCCATCAGATGTTCGTAGAAAAAATCGCGATGGCGGGCGACAACCGGGAGCAACGTCGAGAGCGAAACATTGGAATTGAATGAATCAGGGGCGGCTCCACTGATTGAAGAAGCCATCAGTATCGTTCCGCTCAGTGCGGCAGAAGCATCGAACAGGGCTTCTTTGTAAGGCATTTTTCTCAGATGTGTTTCCTGATAGATCCAGTCAATTAAAGCATCGAGAATAATTTTTCTCAATACAAAACGATGATAAAATCCGTCGAGTCCCACCTGATGCGGGTCCCATTCGCCAAATAAATAATTTGTTCGTTTATAAACCGGATGATTGTAATCATACGATCGAACATCGACAGTTGCTTCTTCGAGATGTTCAAGGTGAAAATAAGTTGCTGCAACAATTTTGTCCGGGAGGCTCTGAAGTAACTCGAATGTTTTTTCCAGTAAGTCGTGGTAAGGCCCTGCCGCAACTCCGGCTGTTTTCCGATAAACCGGGATCGGATGAAATTTTTCGTGGGGATAAGGTTCGACGAGTCTATCGTTTTCCAGAACTGCAACCGGACGGTAACCGATAAAATCGTTCAACTGGCTGATCGCTCCGCGGACAATCCTTTCCGTCTGATCCCACGGCTCTCCCTGGGTGAGAATTGCCTGGGCGACATCCGCGAAAAAGAAAGGTTGTTCAAAAACATCCTGCTCAAGATGAAACATCAGGTCCTGATGATATTTCTGATAGGCGGGAAGGAAATCATTAAAGATCATCTGCAGAACTGCACTGGCCTGCTCCGACTGTTGGAACGCCGGTTGTTCCTGCTGTAACTTTTCCAGTTCGGTAAGCAACACGTCGTAAACTTTTACAGTGGATTGCTTGGGGCAGGCTGCAAATAATGTATTCCATTGCCGGTAGGTATTGCTGTCAAACGCTCCACTGGAAAAGTTGAGATAGCCCAACAAATCACGCGCTGCGTTTATAACATCTTTCCGGGGTATTGCTTTGGAGAACTGATTAGACATATAAAACCGTAATTCATTTCAGGATAAAAAAATTAGGACGTCCTATGGAAAACTGGTCTTGCTGGTCACGGGAGGCGAACAACGGACTCTACTGTATCTTCGAGAGGACTCAGGAACCAGCAATCTAGCATAATCTGTAAAATTGTGTAGCGGAGCAGGCCCCGAATTTGCTCACTACTTAGATAGAACAAATTTTCCAGGCGAGCGACTGGAATGGTACTGTTTCAATCATCTGAAGTTCTCTCTACTTGAGATTCAAGCATTTGAGATGGTGTCGTGTTGAAGACTTTCAATATTTCCTGCCAGTTTCTCGAAGGGTTACAGTGATCATACCGATACAATCTGCTACATTGCGACTTCTGTATTTTATAATAACAATTAATAATGGATCGAGTGTTATTCAATGAAAGACTTGCCCGAACCTTTGGATGTCATTGCCGTTGGGGCACATCCGGATGATGTTGAAATTGGTTGCGGTGGTACTTTGGGAACTCTTGTTTTGCAGGGATACCGTGTTGGGATTATCGATTTGACAGATGGAGAGCCGACCCCGAACAGTCCCGGCCCGGAATTTCGGCTCGAAGAAGCTCGAAAAGCAGCGGAAATTTTAGGAGTTCATGTTCGGGAAACATTGAAACTGCCTAATCGCCGGTTATTCGACAGTTTTGAAGCTCGTGTCGAATTAGCAAAGATCTTCCGAAAATACCGTCCCAAAATTGTGATCGGTATCGCTGATAAAACGCCGATGGCTTCACCCGACCATTGGCAGGCAATGCAGATTACCGATGCGGCTGTTTTCTATTCCCGCCTGACAAAATGGGATGATCAGTTTGATGATCTGTCTGTTCATACAGTAAGTCGGCAACTCTGGTATCCGCTTGGTTTCAAAGGATTAACCATTCCTGATGGAGCAGGGCATTTTGTAACCGATATTTCTCAGGTTCTCGAAAAAAAAATTGAAGCTGTCCGTGCCTATCAATCCCAGTTTCCCCCTGGTAAGGAGCATGTGTTCCGTATGATAGAAGGGCAAAATCGCTTTTTGGGGGCGACAGCCGGCTTTGAAGCTGGTGAATTGCTGATCAGTTCAACAGCTATTGGTGTTCGAGATATGATGAAGGTTCTTTTATAAGTTGCGTTCTGTCATACACTTGGTCACAATGCAGGCGCCGGTTCGTTATTCTACATTTTCCATGAATGCGTATCCTTTTCAATATTGTTAGGAATTCTCCTGTTCACATCCCTGTTCGTTCATAATTATCTGCTTTTACGTTAGTGCAGGTGATAGTGGGCGAAAGGCAAAGATATCAGCAAAAATAGAATCATGCCTAAATTGCGTTATGGCCAGTTGAGCATCACTGGTAACTATCGAAAAAACAACGAAGATAATCTGTATATCGATTCCGAGTCACGGTTCTTCATTGTAGCTGACGGAATGGGAGGCCAGAGCGCCGGGGAAAAAGCGAGTGAACTCGCTGTTGATCTCGTTCCTAAAAAACTGGAGGGGCAGATAGACTTCATCGGAGACAGTTCCGATAACGTACGTCAAGCAATCGATGATGCAGTCGGTCACGCCAACAGCGAAATTATGGCGCTTGGTCGTGTTGATCCTGAACTGACCAACATGGGAACTACGATTGTTTTAATTGTCTGGGTAGGCGACACTTTTTACGCTGGCAATGTCGGCGACAGTCGTGCCTACCTGCTGCGAAATGGTAAATTGCTACAGTTGACCAAAGACCATTCACTTACCCAGGCGTTGGTAGAAGCTGGAACAATTTCAGCGGATGAAGCCCGCACTCATCGTTACAAAAATGTGCTTTACAGATACCTTGGCTCCAAAGAAGGGGGAGAAGGTGTTTATACAGAAGAAGTCAGTCCCGAAAAAGGAGACCGGTTTCTGCTCTGTACCGATGGGGTCACCGATGGACTGGATGATCCGGAGCTCCAACAGGTTTTGGAATCAGACGAAGATCCACAGCAAACAGCCGATGCTCTGGTCCTGGCCGCCCAGAAAGGTGGTTCAAAAGATAATATCACCTGCATTGTGCTCGATGTACTTTAAGAAATCGGCAGCAAATTCAAATTTTGAAATTTGAATAACGACCAGTCATGCTTTCACGCCAGCAAAAATATCTGATGATGCTGCTCATCGCTGGTTCTGTGGTGCAGGCGGGCCTGTTGCTTGCCTCTTCAATTCCACTTGGTGTTCCGGGAGAATGGACATGGTCCCGTGTTCCTGCCGGGACAGTACCGGTCTTTAATCTTGGCTGTACTGTGGTTGTGCTGTTAATTTATTATGCCTTTGTTCGTTGGGGAACCAGCTGTATCGAAAGCTGCTCCCGGCTTCAAAAAGGTGCATTACTTTTTGCCCTTTGTCTGGCATCGATGACTGTCTTGTGGAATCTGAAAGCAGTCCCCAGTCAGATTTTTGGTCATGCCGGTATGAGCTGGGTCACTTATTACCCACGGATGTCCGGCTACTTCACACAAGCAGTTTCCGAAAAAGAATCAACCGCGCAGTTTCTTGCCAATTACGAACAAACTGCCAGAGAAGGAGATTATCTGCATCAGGGTACTCACCCGCCCGGACTAATTCTCTATTTCCGTTTTCTGCATCATCTCTGTAAATCTTCTCCTGCGCTGACTCAAGCAGTGATTGCCTGTGAAACAGAAGATGTTGCTGCGGGGTTGGATATACTTGAAGAATTAAGTGATGCCGGTGATCATTCCTTTACACCTCAACAACGCGCAACGCTTTGGCTTTCTCTCCTGGTGACACTTCTTGTCAGTGGTGCAACAG
>WFOZ01000557.1 GCA_015487825.1 Planctomycetaceae bacterium | reverse complement strand
TGCCATCGCCCTTGTTTGTCCAATGTGCGATGAAGTTATCGTACCAGTCTGCAACGTATAGTGCTCCGTCCGGGCCGACAGTGGAATCGATCGGTCGAAACCAGATGTCGCTGGTCGTAATGAAATCGCCCGCAGCCCGTGTGGCAAAACTCGAACCGCGTGTTTCAAGCGTACTCCAGCGCGCGGCGTTGTGACGCCCGTTGGGTGCGATACATTGATTGTTGAATCGCTCCGGAAACGCTCCGCCCTGATAGAGAACAAATCCGCCCGTTAGACTGTCGCCGACATAGCCGTAATGCTTGACCGGCTGAAAGTAACCGTAGGCGTGCGGATTGTGCAGCGGGCCGTGTTTGCCGAACCCTTTGACGTAATAGGCACCCTGCACATGATGACAGAGTGGCTCAACTGTGTTGCCGGCAGAGAAGAGGTTGCCGAAACGATCGAAGTCGATGCCCCACGTGTTACCGCCGCCTTCGGCAAACAGCTCGAATTTCTTGGTAAGTGGATGATATCGCCAGATCCCCTGCTGGAATTCGACGCCGCGAATGTTCGCCGTCACCGTGCTTCCCTGCACTCCGTACAGCCAGCCGTCCGGCCCCCAGGTCAACGAGTTGGCAAAAGCATGTGCGTCCTCCATACCGAAACCCGTCAGGAGCACTTCAGGATCAGAATCCGGCGCGTCGTTGCCATCGCGGTCGGGATAGAACAGCAGATACGGCGACTGCACAACAAACAGACCACCATGCCCGATTGCGAACCCCGAAGCCAGATTGAGCCCCGAGATGAAATCCTTCGCGGTGTCAGCCAGTCCATCACCATCGGTGTCTTCGAAGATGGTGATCTTGTCCGCGCCCTTCGGTCCTTTCGGCGGCGGTTCGGGAAGCCGGTCATATTTTGTCCGCAGATACTGGTCGACTTCCACCGGCTTCAGACCGTTTGGGATCGGATACTGCAAATACTGTAGTACCCACATTCGGCCGCGATCATCGAAACTGATTGATAACGGCTGAGCCACCCGCGGTTCGCTGACAGCAAGACTGATTTCCAAACCATCCGCCAGTTTGAACTTCTTAACCGCTTTATCAGGAGCAAGACCATCCGCCCACGCCCAACTGCCGAGCACGCACATCGAGTTCAATGCCAGAACCGCTATCAACCATTTTGCTCTCATTGTTATTGATCTCCGTTGGGTTTGGAAGCGGCTCACCGGCTATCGCAACACCACTTATGAACGCGGTTACTACGAGTACTGCGAGGATTGTTGAGTTTTTCATGATTCAACGTGTTTTCAGCACCTGGATTGGTTTCTGCGTAGGAGAGTATGCTGACTTTTTCACATTACATTAAATGCAAGCATCAGCATTTCTCTGCATGTAATATACCAAACCTCCAACGTTTCGAATATTCAAAGCATTGGACAATTTCAAATCAGAAACTGAAATCAGCATATCCAGATTCGGCATGGTTTTGTCCGTTGATTGCAATACCAAAGAAGCAACATAATTTCGCCAAGTGATACCAATTCGCAGTTATTCACCGCAAGTAGAATCAGGTTATGAAATAATCTCTTTGATCGGATGCCCGAAGTCGATTTCCAACCGTTGGCGCCCGGGAACAACAAGGCGATGGGGATCCAGTCCTAATTGCTGCATCAGCGTCGCATGGATATCGGTAACATAGTGGCGGTTCTCAATGGCATGAAACCCAAAATCGTCGGTCGCACCATGAACAACTCCCCCTTTGATCCCACCACCAGCGAGCCAGACACTGAAACCGAACGGATGATGATCCCGTCCGTTTGTCCCCTGACTGCCGGGAGAACGACCAAATTCGGTAGCCCATACAATTAGAGTTTCGTCTAACAAACCACGTTGTTTAAGATCTTTTATCAATCCTGCAATTGGTAAATCGACTGCAGCGCAGTTCTTCGAATGTTGCGCCTTCAAATTACCATGTTGATCCCAACCACCTGCACCACCATTACTGCCGTGATACACCTGCACGAAACGAACCCCCTGCTCTACGAGACGACGAGTCACAAGCAGTTGTTCCCCGAACGAACGTGTCTGTTTCTGATTAATCCCATAGAGATTCTGAATTGCAGCGGTCTCCTTACGGTAATCAACAACGCCCGGCACAGATGTCTGCATGCGAAAAGCCAGTTCGTAAGATTTGATGCGGGCTTCGACCACTTTATCATGTGGATACGCCTGAGATGTAAGCCGGTTCAATTCACCGAGCAATTTGAATTCTTTGCTCTGTTCTTCGCGAAAGACTTCACGTCCGGGGGAGGCAAAAGGGAGTGGATTCTGTGGATCAACGGCCAATCGCACACCATCATGCTGAGGCCCCAGGTAATTGGCTCGATGCCCTTCCGATCCACCACAGCAATCTGCCAATGGCTGTCCCAGTACAACAAATTGAGGTAAATTGTCGTTAAGCGAACCAAGTCCATAATGAACCCATGAACCAATCGTGGGAAAAAAACCTTCCAACCGATGACGACCTGTATGAAACTGCAACTGAGCCCCATGATTGTCATCAGTGGTCCACATAGATCTTACGATGGCCATGTCATCAATACACGAACAAAGATGAGGCCACCAGTCACTCACTTCGATGCCACTCTCGCCATGTTTTTTGTAACCAACCTGTAACGGATAGATTTTGGTTCGCTTCGTTTCCTGACTGGCTACAACACGCCGCAAATTTTTTGTGGCATAAGGCGACTCCAGAATTTCTTTCGGAATAGATGTTCCTGCAAGCCTGGTCAGTTCAGGCTTGGGATCGAAGCTCTCCAAGTGGCTGGTGCCTCCAATCATGAAAAGCCAGATAACATTTTTGATTTTTGGTGGGAAATGCGGCCTACCACCAGGAACATCTCCCTTGCCTGCTGACGTTTCACTTGCAATGCCCTCACGTTGAAGCATCGCTGTAAGCGCGACAGAACCACAGCCGATTCCAGTATGGGAAAGAAACCTTCTACGGGAAATTTCCTGAAAAGAATAGGAAAATTGGTCTCGATTCAGCATCTTGACAGGTCTTTCAACGAATAGTCACGAAATCGTTGTGGTTCATCAGTACGTGAACCAGATTCTCTTTCGCACGAATTATTGGATCCGCCGAAGGCTTCACCTGACTGGTTCCTTTGGCAGAGAATCGCGTCAGTTTAGCCGGGCTGGCAAGACGAATTGCCTGTTCGGTAAGGAAATGCCGGCACTTCTCCAATTCACTGGAAGAAGGATCGCGGGCAAGAACCTGTTGGAAAGCAAGCTCGATAAAGGCATGATCAGGATCATTGGAGTTG
>WFOZ01000556.1 GCA_015487825.1 Planctomycetaceae bacterium | reverse complement strand
TTCGTATTATTTTCATTCCCCTCTGAATTCATCAGAGCAAGGAGATACTGTTCGTTGATATTAAAATTCGCCCAGATAGGGTCCCTTTGCACGATTGTTGTCAGATGACTGCCGGATTCTACCAGGTTGCCAGGTTTGATAATTGAATTGGTGATTCGACCGGAAATCTGGGCTTTCACATCTGTGTAAGAGAGTTCCAGTTCAGCCCGTTGTCGTGAAGCCTCTGCCCGGGTAACCTGAGCTTCAGAAGTTTCTTTTTTAGCAATGGCGGCTTCAACTGCAGCTTCAGCCTGCAGGCGTGATGCGAGCGCCCCATCACGAATTGCCTTGGCTTCCTCCCAGACACTTTTTGTCGAAACCTTGTCTTTATAAAGCTGATCTTGCCTGCGGAACTCCGATTCGCTCGCATCAACTTTCACTTTCGCTGCGACTAAATCTGCTTTGGCAACACTGATTGATGCAATTGCAGCATTAAGACTTGCTTTTGCAGCGGCGAGTTCAGCATTGGCACCATCGCGAATCGCAATGTACTCATCTTTTTCAATTATATAGAGCAGGTCGCCTGCCTGGACATCATCCCCGGGATCAAATTCGACTTTTTCCAGCACTCCTTTTACTCTTGCCCGAACTTCCGAACGTCCCACGGCTTCTGTTTCGCCATTTTCCTCCAGGTAAATTTTAACGGTCTGCATAACAGGTTTGGCAACAGTTACCTCTGGTGGAGGGGGTGCCTGATAAACATTCGGTTCCTGGCAACCACTCGCACAACAAACTGCGAATATCAGACTTAACCGAAAAAATCGCTTTGAAGCTTTCAGTGGCACAATCAGTTTGAAAGAATGTCTTGCCAGTTTTGTTGAATGAAGCATATTCTACTGCGTTTCTACCGAAAATTCTTGAAGCTCTTCTTAGGATACAAAGTGTCTCCAGCATAACAGAAGAAGACAACTAACAGGAGTTTCTACCGACAAAAGGGAACTCTCCTGCGAGCCACTCAATTCTTACTGTTCAGCAGAGCGAATACAAGAAATACTACTTGTCCTAATGTGGAATCAATTGGAAATAATGAAGTTTTCATCCTTTATAGTGGCCAAAAAGCGAATTTTCCCCCGTAGAGTCTCTGAATGCGGTGGAAAACAATAGCAGCAAAACAATAGCAGGCTTGCTACAATGAATTGCCTGGATGGTTAAAGTCTTCCAATTTCACAATCTCGCTGTTCGCGTACATGTTCTATGAAGGTCCTGTTACTTCTGTTTGGCTGTGGCAAACCAGCCATCTAGATTAAGAAAATTGCCGTAAAGCGACACTGATCCTGCCTTGCACGGAAAGAATTAAAAATATGTTCAAAAATCATTTTATGGGATGGACTCTGACTGCTTTATTTTTTCTTTCTTTGATATCACCTCTTTTTGCAGAAGGGAAGATCGAACCATCCAATGCACAGGAATTGAAAAAGAAAAAGATTGAGCTGCAAAAAGAAACAGACATCCAATTTAAGCAGTGGAAAAAAAGCCTCTCTCCGCAACAGCAGGCATGGGAAAACGTACTGGAGGAAAATCTTGGTTCATTTTATCTGCCTATCTATAAAGCGGCAAAAGTAAAGAATCGAAAAACGGCATGGGATTACGTAAAAGATAATCCCGATCTTCCCCGTGTACTTATAATCGGCGATTCGGTATCGCGCGGCTACACACAGGCAGTCCGCAATGCCCTGCAGGGGAAAGTCAATGTGCATCGTGCACCGGCAAATTGCGGGCCAACACGAACCGGACTACAGAAACTTGACATCTGGCTTGGCAACGGCGATTGGGATTTGATTTCATTTAACTTTGGCATTCATGATCGCAAGACTGATGTTTCAGTTTACGAAGAGAATCTGAAAAAAATTATTAACCGCCTTAAAAAAACAAACGCCAGGCTTTTATGGGTGGAAACAACACCAATTCCAGAGGACACAAAATACGGACCCAACAGTGCAATTATCGAACGAAATAAACTTGCAGCAAAAATCATGCAAGAGAATCGTATTGCGATCTGCTCTCTCTACGGCTGGATTTATCCGGATCTTCAAAAATTTCAAAATAAAAACGATGTCCATTTCTCCGGAACAGGCTACCAGCGTCTGGCGGAAAAAGTCGCACAGGATATCCTCAAACACCTTCCTTCAAAATAATTTCTTGAGACAGCTAACGGTTAATTTCTCCGTGACTTACGCGAATTTCAAAAGTTTCCCTGTGGTTATTGCAGTCAAAACAAACCTGTCTATCTCGGGGTTTATCAGTAT
>WFOZ01000555.1 GCA_015487825.1 Planctomycetaceae bacterium | reverse complement strand
GATTTGAAAAATCCCAAATTATTCCGCCTGTTTTTTCATTACAGACGGCAATTCGATTAGATTTTATATCGAAACCAATTCTTTGTGGCGATTGGTTTTCATAGTAATCCGGTTCGGTGAGTATGAGACGATGATTCGGTCTCAGTTTTTGCGAAAGGATATTGACCATCCCCTTGGTATCTATGGTCACTATCTGATTGAGCTTTCTCGATGAAACCATGTGACGGACAGTATGATCATGCAAATGAGCACTTGTAATTTCCTCGCTTGAGTTCGTATCCCAAACCAGAAGCTCCCGGCCCCCCATGGCTACCAGTAAAGAACTATCTTTTCCATATTCCTTTGGCGCCCAAAGAGCACGATTTCTACCATCGTATTTTCTTAACGTTTTATTACTCCGTGGATCAATCAATTTAATCGAATGTGCCTCTCTAATTTCCGAAAGCGAATTGTTGTTTTCCTGGTATGCACTCCAATCGGTACCAGAAACCCAAAGTTCTTCTTTTCCTTCTGTAAATCTGACGGAATTGATGTTGGGAAAGAAGGGGGTGTTCTTGTAGATCAGTTCTTTTTTCCTGATGTCCCAAACGTATAATCGATCAACCAGATTAGAGGCATTTTCCGGAGACCAGTAAATGTTTTGTGAAAACTTGCTGAAGAGATCTCCACGAATAAAGGCAACATACGAATCATTTTCTGAAAAGATGATATGCCGAACACGTTGAATGTGCTCTCGCCAGTCATATTGGCCCCACATCGTTTTTTCTTCATGGATATTAATTTCAGCAACTTTCTTTTGAGTTGCTGTCTCCCAGACTTCGACTCGTTCTCCCACCGCAACTCCCACATATCGACCGCTACCTGAAACAACATGTATTTTCAGTTGTTCTGGAAAGGTAAGGCTTGCAATTTGCGAAAAAGAATCTGTATCAAATACTTTTAGCATGGGGTGGCGATAGCACGAAACGAACTTTGATCCCGTGGAAATACTACTTTGTATTGGAACGCCATTTTCTCCGGACATCAACGAATAGTCATTAATCGTTTGTTTTGTTTTGAGATCCCACGTACTGAACCTGCCTTCTGTAAGAGAGAGTAATAAGTGAGGCTGATTGGGGATAAAACTGATTTCGAGAATTTCGTCAGGATCAAATGCTATTTCAGCTTTGTCTGTTCTGCCAGCAAGATAGCGCTCGAACTCAATACTATTCATATAGAGTTCAAACATAGCATTGCGATCCAAGGATGAATGGAGTTCCTTATAATGCTTAACGGCGATTTCTCGATGATTTTGAATCCAGTTTATTCCAGCGAGCATTGACAGGTAATAATGCTTTTGCTCCGTTGTGAAATGCTCGGAATATCCTTCGATCATTTTCTTAAAGGGAGGTAGTATCTTTTCTACTGCATAGATTTCACGATTTCGAGGAGAGTCAGGTGGTTTGGAATATTCATCATGCCGAATGATTGCCTGGAGTGCATCATGATATCCGAATGGAATCTGAGTTTTGAATTGCTTTGAGTTGACGCATTCGAGGCCGAATTCAAAAAGTCCTGAGTATCTCGCCCAATTATAATTCCCATTTTGAATTGGCAGTAACCCGGCACGGTACAACCGGTAAATTGGACGATAATCGAATTGAGCAGCAACAGCTTTATCAAACCAAAAACGAGAGCTTGCAGGTGAAAGGTGATCCAGGGCACCTTCGGTCTCTGAAATACGATCAAGAATAGTGCCAGTTGGATGCTGACTCGATGACATGCGGAACAGCCTGAGGTGTACTTCTGGAAGTACTGGAGCAATCTCGTATGCCTGTAGATAAAGCCTGTAAGCTTTACGAAGATGTCCCATATGAACAGACTTGGCATTTTTCATGCTGTTATTAACGACAGTGTTGTAGGAGGGCCAAAACTGTCTGGTGAAAAATCCATTCAGTGCCATTTTGTTATAAAAATCACCTACGATCATATTTTTCAGCCAGGGGTCGGCTTGTTCCTGGCATTCAATCGAAACAATAAATTGCCCTAAGATAGAAGAGTTAACAGGACTCATTATTGTTTGTGCCTCTTCAAAATAGATTCTCCTTTCCAGAGGCGACAACTGCTTTCCATTGATTGCATTTCGAAAATGGTGAGTCATTTTTTCACGCAGATGAACTCCTTGGCTTGTAAGGCTCAGTATTCTTACAATCTGGTAATTAATAAATTCGGAATATCGG
>WFOZ01000554.1 GCA_015487825.1 Planctomycetaceae bacterium | reverse complement strand
CCACCTCGAACCGAAGAGCGGTTACTGATCGAGCATACTGCAGCGCTGACTGCTTCAAAGATTTTATGCATCAGTACCGGACGGGCGCAACTGGCAGGGTTCCTTGCCGACCGGAATCCACAAGGCAACGTCGTTTGTCACTATCTTGATACGCAGCATGCGCAGTTGGCAAAAGAGTATTGGCTCGATGCGGATCTCCCCCCAAAAATAATCTGCGAGCCGGACTTCCCGAATGAAACATACGATGTAACCTGCATACCGGTACTTCAACAGGGAAATGCAGAATTAAACCGCGAACTCCTTCAGCAGGCTCATCAACGACTGAAACCGGAAGGGATGCTCTACGCATCGATCAACAATCCCACAGATAAATGGTTGCACGAACAATTAAATAAACTCTTCACCAAAGTAACTCGTATCGCACAAAAAACCGGGACTGTTTATTCGGCCCGCAAGTCAACTCCACTAAAAAGGGAAAGGAAATTTCATGCAGAATTTCCCGTTACATTTTCAGGACAGGAATTAAAATTCGTAACACGACCGGGAGTTTACAGTCATCGCAGTATCGATGATGGTACGTGGGCATTGATCAAATCGCTTGAAATTCGTTCCGGGATGAATGTTCTCGATTTGGGATGTGGCAGCGGCGCCGTCGGCATTGCTGTCCTGCTTGCCGGGAGCAAAAATGTTCGCGTTACCGCGATCGATTCCAACTCCCGAGCGATTGACTGCACTCGCAAAAATGCGGAAGCCAATTTGCCAAAAGAACAGTTGAAGCGACTGACGATTCTGCAAACTCATTCTCTAGGAGCGAACACCGCTGGAAAGTTCGATCTTATCGCAATCAACCCGCCCTACTTTTCACATCTGAAAGTGGCAGAAGCTTTTATCATCTCTGCTAAAAAAGCACTCAGTCATCATGGAAAAATCGTATTTGTGACAAAGATGCCACATTGGTACGAAGAACATCTTCCCAGATTTTTCCGAAAAGTAAAAATCTCGCAAAGCGGAAAGTTTTCGATAGTGCAGGGGCGCCCGTAATATAACTGGTGACCTCTGCGTCTCTGTGGTTTTCTTATGTTTTTCTGTTTGGTTCCGGTTTATCTGAGTCAGGAAATGCTTATAAATTCCCCAAACCCAAATTGTGCCTAACCACTTATTAAAAGCGGGACGTTATTTCGGGATTGTTTCTAAAGCCAGGCTACCGGTAATTCAACAACATAATTACCCGAAGGTTAACACTCCCGGTTCGCCTGAAGAGCCCTCTTACCTTACGCACGTGATCTGCCCGTAATTTATTCTTCGATAGCATCAGGACGGATTTTGCAAATGGGGCAACGAACATTCGTTTCCGGCCAGGTTCGTTTACATTGAGAGCATTGCCAGGTTGCAAGAGCTTGTTGATTATATTCTGAAACAGACGGATCATCATATTCACTCAGGCAATTACAGCATTGAATTCCCGCCGGATCGTTATCACAGGGAATCAGAGGAATGAAAAAAATGTGGAGGTATGACTTACGACGGCACTCCGCATAAGTTGTTGTCACCTGACAATTAGGACAAAAAAACTGCCCATGCTGAGATGTCTGGAGCACGCGCTCGGTGATGCCAAAAATAAACATTAATCTCATCCCTTCGGTTTTACAGTATTGCATACATAATAAAAGGTGCGCAAAGACGCGCAAACACAAAGGATTTCACGTAAACACTTATTGAGAAATAATATTTCTTTACCAAAACCAACTTAGCGTCGCTCGAACATTTCTGTCTCATTTCACCACAGGGATGGCCCAGACGCATCGCGTCTAAGTTGCCCCGCGACAAGAAGCCGAGAATATGATTTGATTGAGAATAAGATTTACGAAATATTATTTGGCTCGCAGGTGTGAGCCATCTCTGAGATAAATACACGATCTAAACGAGAAATTAAAGAAGACAGTAATAGTTCGATCAATCCTTACCTGTTTTTTTCTCTTCGTCCTTTTTTCTTCTGTCTTTGCGTCTCCGCGTCTTTGCGTGCAACTTTTTTCAATCACTCCTAACGCCTGCCAATCAAAACTCTGCGTTTTTTGGTGTCCGTGGGAACGGGATGCAGTCACGGATGTTTTGCATGCCTGTCAGTAATTGAATGAGGCGTTCGAAACCGAGGCCGAAGCCGGAGTGTGGGATGGTACCGAATTTTCGAAGATCGGTGTACCACCAGTAATCTTCTGGATCGAGATCACATTCTTTCATACGGGCTTCGAGAACATCAAGCCGTTCTTCGCGTTGAGAGCCACCGATGATTTCTCCGATGCGAGGTACGAGCACATCCATCGCGCGGACAGTTTTTCCATCTTCGTTGCAACGCATATAAAACGGTTTGATGCTGCGCGGGTAATCGTACAGAATGATCGGTTTTTTGAAATGTTCTTCCGTCAGATACCGTTCATGTTCCGATTGCAGATCGTGTCCCCACTCGACAGGGAATTCCCATTCCTTTTCTGCAGAAGTTAAAATCGCAACGGCATCGGTATAACTGAGTCGATGAAATTCGTGTTCGAGAATATGATGCAGTGTTTCGAGAACGGTTTTATCAATTCGCAAATTGAAAAACTCCATATCCTCTTTGCAGGTTTCCAGAACATAAGAGATGACAGACTTGATGAAGTCTTCCGCGAGCCGCATGTTGTCATCCAGATCGGCAAAAGGAACTTCCGGTTCGACCATCCAGAACTCTGCCAGATGGCGTGTCGTGTTGGAATTTTCAGCGCGAAATGTCGGGCCGAAGGTGTAACAGGGGCCAAGAGAGGTCGCGTAAATTTCCGCTTCGAGCTGACCGCTGACGGTGAGTGACGCCGGCTTGCCGAAGAAATCCTGCGAATAATCGATTTCAGTTTGCACTTGCGCAAGCCTCGCCAGATCGAGCGTTGTCACGTGAAACATTTCGCCCGCCCCTTCGCAATCACTCGTGGTGATAATGGGCGTATGTATATTTATAAAGCCGTTTTTCTGAAAGAAGCTGTGAATCGCAAATGTGGCTGCATTGCGAACTCTGGCGATCGCACCGAATGTATTTGAGCGCGGCCGCAGGTGTGCGATTTCCCGCAAATATTCGAAGCTGTGTCGTTTTTTCTGCAGCGGAAAAGTTTCCGGGTCTGCCGTTCCGAGAACTTCCAGGTGTGTCGCATGAACTTCGATTCGCTGCCCTTTGCCGGGCGATTCTTTTACTGTTCCCGCAATTTTGAGAGCGGCCCCGGTGGTGACCAGTTTGATCGAATCTTCGTAGCCGGGAACCTCTTTATCGATGACAATTTGCAGGTTGCTCATGCAACTGCCATCGTTCAGTTCGATGAATGAAAACCCCTGTTTGGAATCGCGACGGGTGCGCACCCAGCCGTGAACATCAAGCGATTCTTCCGGTTGTGAATTATCCAAGATCGATTTGATTCGTAACATCTTCGCTCCCTCATTATAAGTTCCCTGAATCCGGGCATCATTCTAACGAGATGGAAATCTTTCACCACTCTGATTATAGTAAAAAGGCGATCCGGGCCAGTGATGGTCCGGCGATCTTCAGTTTATGTTTCGTAGGATGGCGTGCTTGCACTCATCTTCGCGTGCCGAGTTTCGTTCATTGATAGAAAAGAGTTGGAACGGTTATCATTCGGCGATCAATTCACCGGCAGCAGATTTATGAAATGGACACCGCATTTGATGGGTGCAAGCACACCATCCTACAGCTTAATTATACGACACAGATCACCACATACCCCAGACGAATATCATTCATAAAGAAACATCGCGATACACTACAATATCTTACGAGAAAAAAATGCAAAAATCATTATTGAATCTGACTCTTCTTGCCCTGCTTTTTGCCTCCTATGAAACAGCAAATGTTTTTGCGCAAACGGCATCTGCGGGCAAAGCGATTTACAATTCTCAAGCAAAAGGGGAAGAGCCGCCCACGCCGATCGAAGCAGCAAAAATGATTACCGTACCGGACGGTTTTCGCGTGACATTATTTGCAGGCGACCCGGATGTTGCCCAACCGATTTCGATGGAGACCGATGACCGCGGGCGTCTTTGGGTGAGTGAATGTTTCACTTATGCCAAGCATGGATATGACGAAGAACTGCGGGATCAGTTGATCATTCTCGAAGATACCGATGGCGATGGCGAACATGATAAACGAACCGTTTTCTGGAATCAGGGACTGCAACTCACATCGGTACTTCCCGGAACCAAAGGGTGTTGGATTCTGAATCATGGAACACTCGCCTGGCTGGCGGATGAAAATGGAGATGATAAAGCCGATGGTGCGCCAAAGGTTATTCTGGATGGATTCAATTATCGCGAAGTCGGTCACAACATTGTTGGCGGAATGATCTGGGGCCCGGATGGTTGGATCTACGGACGGCATGGAATTCTCGCGACTTCTTTCGTGGGCAAGCCGGGAGATTCACAAGCGGAACGAACCAAATTGAATTGCAGCATCTGGCGATTTCATCCGCAGTCGCACCGCTTTGAAGTAATCGCGCACGGAACGACCAATCCGTGGGGACTCGATTACAACGACTTCGGCGAATTCTTTTTCTCCAACAATGTGACCGGACACGCCTGGCACGTTT
>WFOZ01000553.1 GCA_015487825.1 Planctomycetaceae bacterium | reverse complement strand
ATCCATCAATTCATAAATGCCTGTTCGACCTTTGTAGCCACTGTTATTACAACGCTGACACCCTTTGCCATAATAAAATTTGTATTGACGAGCCTGCTTGATCGGCAGCTGCAATTCCATCAGCAAATCGTCACTCGGCTCGAATTCAGATCGGCATTCCGAACAGATTTTTCGTACCAGTCGTTGTGCCAGAATCCCTTCAACAGTCGCAGTAATCAGGAACGGCTGAATCCCCATGTCCCGCAGACGAGTCACCGCTGAAGGGGCATCGTTGGTATGCAGCGTGCTGAAAACCAGGTGCCCTGTTAATGCACTCTGCACAGCAACTTCGGCTGTCTCGAAGTCTCGAATTTCTCCGACGAGAATTTTGTCCGGATCATGCCGGAGGATCGCTCGAAGTACATTCGAAAACGTTACATCAATATCGTGATTAACCGGCACCTGAATCAGACCATCGATTTCGTATTCGATCGGGTCTTCAGTTGTAATCACCTTGGTTTCAATATCATTCAATTCATTCAATGCGGAATACAGGGTCGTCGTCTTGCCGGAACCGGTCGGACCTGTCACCAGTACAATCCCGTTTGGCATCTTCAACATGTTCCGGAAGCCGTTGAGAATTCCCACATCCATTCCGATTTTATTCAGATCCAGCTGAATAACAGTTCGGTCCAGAACCCGCATAACAACCGACTCGCCGTTAACGGTCGGCAATACTGAAACACGCAAGTCGACAGGATTTCCTCCCACATTCAACTCAATACGACCATCCTGAGGCAGACGCCGTTCTGCAATATCAAGATCTGACATCACCTTGATTCGAGTAATAATTGCATTCGCCAGATGCCGAGGAGGAGGCACCATTTCGTAAAGGACACCATCTGCCTTGACCCGAACCTTAAACTCATCTTCAAACGGCTCGAAATGAATATCGCTCGCCTGATCCTTAATCGCCAACAACAAAATCATATTAAGAAGTTTGCGAATCGGAGCAGCATCAGCCATCTCTTCGATATCGCCCAGGCTGTAACCTCGAACCCCCTCTTCTTCCTCCAAACCGCTTTCAAGCTGACCAATCACGTCTTCGATACTGTCTTCGCGTCCGGCATACACACGCAAAATCGCAGCTTCCACATCCTGCAGTGACGAAACTGCTCCTCGCACATCGACACCAAGAAAGTTCCGCAAATCGTCTAGCGCAGCGACATTTCCAGGGTCAGCCATCGCGACCGTCAGGACGCCATCTTTGTTGGAAATAGGAACGACTTTGTAAACCGAAGCCATCGTCTCTGGAACAAGTTCAAGCACTTTGGGAGGTATGTTTGTCTCCGCCAGATTGACCACAGGCATACCATGCTGTTCGGCCAGTGCCTCGGTAACTTGCGGGTCGGTCACAAAGCCCATGCGAACCGCGACCTGACCGATAAGCTCCCCGGGACTCTGATTCTGTTCTTCCAGAACATCCCAGAGTTGATCCTCAGTCATATATCCGAGGTCAACCAGAACTTGTCCAAGTTTACGCCTTGCCATATTTATGCCAATCTACCAAATTCGATTCCACTGCCACATACCCCGCCCGCCAAACTCTTGCCCCAACAAACCGGATCAATAGTCATCGTCGTAATCGTCGTCATCCTCATCTTCATCTTCGTCATCCAGCAGGCCTTTCTTGGCCATTGCAATCTTGGCTTTTAATTCGCCAGGATTATTGGACTTAATCACGATATCATCTTCTTCGGAAAGCCCGGTTTTCCACAAATCAAACAGGGCATCATCAAGCAACTGCATTCCAAATTTCCGACCAGTCTGAATACTGGAGTTGATTCGGTAAGTTTTGGCTTCCCGGATCAAGTTTGCAATCGCGGGTGTTACCACAAGCATTTCATAAGCCGCAACAAGCCCCTTAGGCTTACGAGGAATAAGTGCCTGGCTGAGAATGCCGATAATCGCCACCGAAAGCTGTGTTCGAATCTGTTCCTGTTGACTGGTTGGGAACACATCGATAATTCGATCCACTGTCCCCTGTGCCCCGGTTGTGTGCAACGTCCCAAAAACAATGTGCCCCGTTTCCGCAGCAGTAATTGCAGCTGCAATTGTATCCAGATCTCGCATTTCCCCCACGAGAATCACATCGGGGTCCATACGCAACGCCCGCCGAAGGGCTTCCGGGAAGTCAGGAACATCAACACCAATTTCCCGCTGATTGATCGTGCATTTCTTATGCTTATGGTAGTACTCGATCGGGTCTTCCAACGTAATGATATGATGATCCATCGTATCATTCATGTAGTTTATCATGCTTGCCAGAGAGGTGGTCTTCCCCGAGCCTGTTGGCCCCGTTACCAGAAACAAACCACGTGGCCGATTGAGCAAATCAGAAATCACGTAAGGCAGTCCAAGTTGCTCAAACGTCAGAAACTCATTAGGAATTCGCCGAAGAACCATTCCGATCTGACCACGTTGTTTGAAAACCGCCACTCGGAAGCGAGCCTTGTCCCCAAATGCAAAACCAAAATCGGTCCCACCTACCTCCTGCAACTCCTGCTGATTTCGCTCCGGAGTGATACTTTTCATCAACGAAACAGTATCTTCCGGTGTCAATGTCTTCGTTTCCAAACGAATCATTCGACCACCAGAGCGAACAACCGGAGGCTGCTCCGTTGTAATATGTAAATCGCTGACGCCTTCTTTAACGACAGTTTCCAGCAATTTGTCAATTTGAAGTGTAGCCATGCGAGTCCTTCACGACACAACATACCAGGCAACAGCCAGGCTGATAATCAAGATGTGATAACTAAGCAAAACAGACATTCCTGTCTGAATTTTTAAATACGAAGTGAACCCCTGAAAAGAATCCTGCAGGCAGTTAACAGTCCCCCCAATCCAATCTGCACGAGAAACAAACCAAACGCTAACGAATATCAGCAATTAGAAATGTGTTGGTTCTCTCCCGCTCAGTCGCATTATTGTTAACTGATGTGACAGCATCAACCGAAATGGATCGATTCCCCAAAAAACAAAACATTATTAAGAAACAACAAGGAACCATTTGGATACAGTGGAAATCGGCTACAACAGCCCTTCAAGACCGACAGACAGCAACTAACCGGCCACTCCTGATACCCATTCCCCAAACCCCAAAGCAACAGACCAAATACCGGAATCACACCTCATATCCACTTCGGGGCACTAGCACAAACCACGACCAGGCAGCCACCTCTGCAAGGTGCCGGAAAGCCCGACAGACCCAATGACATGCATACCACCGAACAATAACAGCAAACGCATCAATGCAGCAGCATCAATGCCCGCCCACATTCAGTCGATAAGCCTCAGTCAGCGTCGTAACTCCTTCCATAGCCTTATCTACCGCATCATCGACAAGAGTTTTCATCCCGAACAATCGAGCCTGCCGGCGTATCGCCTGAGTCGGTTCTGAATTAAAAGCCATTTCACGCAAAGTCGAATTCATCATCATCATTTCGAAAACTGCTTTACGACCTCGAAAGCCCGTATGCTGGCAATAATTACACCCTTTTCCTCTACAAAACTCAGCCCCCATAATCGACTCCTCAGTCAGACCGAACTCCTCAAGTTCGGACGGTTCTGGAACGTAAGGCTGCTTGCATTTTGGGCAGACAACGCGAACCAGCCGCTGAGCCATAGCCGCCATAATACTCGATGCAACCAGGAAAGGCTGAATACCCATGTCAATTAAACGTGTAATAGAACCGGGCGCATCGTTCGTATGTAGAGTACTGAAAACCAAGTGTCCTGTCAAAGAAGCTTGAATAGCCATCTCTCCCGTCTCAGTATCGCGAATTTCTCCAACGAGGATAATATTAGGTGCTTGCCGAAGCATCGAGCGGATAATTCTGGAGAAAGTCAAACCAATCGGCTGCCTGACTTCTACCTGGTTGATCCCGGGCAGATAATATTCCACAGGATCTTCAGCAGTGATGATCTTTTTATCCGGGCGGTTCAGTTCACCCAATGCACTATACAGCGTTGTAGTCTTACCACTTCCTGTTGGCCCTGTCACGAGAAAAATTCCGTTCGGCCTTCGAATGATTTTCAGGAAGTTCCGATAATTTATCTCACTGAACCCAAGGTTGCGAATTCCGATTTTGATGTTATCACGATCAAGGATACGCATGACTATCGCCTGCCCATAGTGAGTCGGCAGAATACTTACTCGTAAATCAAAATCCCGTCCACTGATTCGCGTCGTAATTCGACCATCTTGCGGGCGACGTTTTTCGGTAATATCGATGCCTGCCATAATTTTGAGACGTGACGTCAAAGCGGAAAGGAGCCGCTTGGGAGGACTGTCCCGCTCCACAAGCACTCCATCAATCCGATATCGGATCCTGATCCGATCCTCAAAAGGCTCGACATGAATATCAGATGCACGCATTCCCACTGCTTCCGAGATAATCAAATTCACCAGCCGGACAATCGGAGAACTTTCCTCTGCCTCAGCTTCCGCCTCTGCCTCAGAAAGTTCCGTCTCGGTAAAATCAATTGCTGTTTCAGTAAATTCCTGGATCAACGAATCAACGGACTCTGATTCGTGTTGACCATAGTGCATATTGATAGCCGCCTGAATGTTGTCTGTGGAGGCGACAACAACTTTAATATCTCGATTGAGTATGAATCGCAGCTTATCAAGCACTTCCAGATTCATAGGGTCATTCATCGCAACGACGAGGGATTCCCCACGCATTTCAACAGGA
>WFOZ01000552.1 GCA_015487825.1 Planctomycetaceae bacterium | reverse complement strand
GCCTGTTAATTAGAAACCACGGGCTTTGGTGATGTCGCTCATATTGCGCAGATCGTAGGCGATGTGCGTGTAATCAAGCAGTTCACAAAGGGCGCGGACGGCAACGCCCATGCCATCTGGCCCACTGAAACCGCCGAACTGTCCGCCTCCTTTAAGGTGCGGTTCCAACTCGGTGAAGAAACCGGGGACTCCCATTTTCTGTAGCCGCTCGGTTAATTCAGGCAGATGTTTTGCCAGATCCCGGAAAATTGCTTCGTGGCCGGAATCGCCAATATTCGCCGGAACGAAATTTTTGAGCCGTTCTTCATCAACCACGCCGGTCCATTCCATCGTAGGATCCATCTGATAATCTTTGATGTGAATCCAGCCGATGTGATCCCGCATCGCTTCATATTCTGCAAAGCACTCAACAGGTGATAAATTCTGGCAGGAGAGATTGCCGCCATCGAAAATCAATACCATATTCGGACTGTTTACCTTCTGAGCCAACTCAGCCAGCAGGTGTCCGTTTTGTCCGATTAAATTCGCTTCCACTTCCAACGCATAAATAATGCCCGCCTCCTGGAATGCAGCCACAATCGGCTTGAGCCGTTCCACCGCCTGGTCCACATATCCCTGTGGCTTTTCTGTCTGCGGGTGATAGAACGAAAATCCGCGAATCAATTTTGCCCCCAGTTTTTGTGCCGCGTTGATTGTACTTTGCACTTCGCCCGCAAGGTATTCATCGGGATCGACATACTTATTATGAGAACCATCATCAACATCGAGCAGTTTCACTTTTCCCAACCGGGAACCGATGCTCGCCACCTGCACGCCGTATTCTTCATGAAGTTCAGAAAGCTGTTTGTATTCGTCGTCGTTTAAATCGACCACGTGCTTTACTTCGCCCGAGCCAGTCACATCGACAAAGCGGGGACTGTAATATTTCAAACCGAGTGCAGCCAGAACAGCCATCTGTTCCACGGCTGTTTTTTTATTCGCTGCTTCATCAGCAAAGGCACTCAAAATAACTTTCGGTTGAGCAGACATCACTATTTCTTTCTGGATAGTTGATTTGACTATAAATTTAAAAAACCGAAATCCGAATATTGAAACACGAAACAAATTCAAAATGATAAATTCTAATTTGTTTCGTATTTAGAATTTAATGCTTCGGATTTCAATATTATGGATCATTCCGCATTGCGGTGCCAATGCGTATCAGGGAACGGGCCAGCTCAGCAATACGCTGCTCTACATCTTCATCGTTGATACGATTTCCATCAAAAGATTCATCAGTTGCATAGACGAATTTCGGAAGTATCAAACAGCGAAAACTGAGCATCATGCTGCTCGCTGTCCCCATAATAGACATGTAGCTGTTCATTCCTCCGGCTGCACACAAAAATCCGACGACTTTCTCCTGCCAGTTTTGGCTGGTCAACTCGATCAGATTTTTCAGCATTGAGTTGATGCCGTAATTATAAATCGGGCAAGCCAGCAACACCCCCTGGGCCTGCTCAATTTTCTCTGCAAGAATTGCCACATTCGCATCAGAGTAGGCTGATTCTCCATCGCAAAACGGGAGCGGATACTCTTTCAGATGGATCAATTCCACTTCGTGCCCAAGCGATTGAACGGCTTGTAATGCAGCTTCCGCAAGCAAACGGCTGTTACTCTGTTCCCGTTTGCTGCTCGCAATAATCAGATACATTCTCAACGATTCTGGCTAAATGAATAGGGAAAAAAGAGCCGCCGAGAAGATTTGAACTCCCGACCCACGCATTACGAATGCGTTGCTCTACCAACTGAGCTACGGCGGCATACTCTACTATTATAGTCTAAACCAAACTTTCCCCCAACATGGACATGCAAATCGAAACAGATTGTAGCACCTCGAAAGAGCATTTCATACGAAACAGTGGCCACTAATAATTACACCATATCTGCAACGCTGTACTGCAAACAGTTAATATCTTTGCGACTTGCGCAAACTTTCCAGGAAGAACTGATTGTGGTTACGGCTATCAGAATAAACCAGCCGCGGCGGGAATTCTAGCGTAACATAACCTAAAGGTCAAAAGTTCTCGTGCGTCCTCCCAAAAGCCTTGCCGAAAGCCTCAATAACATAACTTTGCGGGATCTGTTCCTGTTCGATGCGTAAGTTTTGCTCTGAACAGATTTCAAACGCTGCCGCTTCCGAGTCGGACAGAGCGGCAGGAATTTCTTCAACCGCTCTTTCTGATGTCTGTCGCAATGAAACCGGCAACTGTTCGATCGTCTGTTTATCCATCATTATACTGACAGTTTGCGGGAACAACGTACGCAGGCGAGATAAAATTAACAACCCATCGATATCAATATCCCCCCAGTACCAGATGGATGCGTTTTGCAGCCATGAAAGTAACCGTAAATCAACAACACCATTCCCCAATCCACCTAAGGCAACGGTATGTTCCAAGGCAGGCAGTGTCAGAAGATTGACTTTATTTTCCACGATGATCACACGCTGCACTTCAACCTGCATTTGAGATAACGTTGAAAGAGCAACCGAACATTCGGACCAGGGCGAGCCGAATTGTTTCTGCACGCCGGGATCAAGAAACCGAATCAACAGCGGCACTTCGTAGTAGCGCAATCCATAGCGGCGTTCAAAATGTTGTTCATCAGCAAGGATCGCATCAGCCGGCAGTAGCAAATCAAACCACTCACGAAGTATTCCTTCATGCTGTTTGATAAATTTAGTATCTACAGTCAATGGAAGTTCGCGGGCAAACAGACCGGGTTGAGGATGCTCGCGAAAATAATCAATCACATCCAGCAAACCATCGACCTGTTCAGAAACATCGATAAACTTTATCCGGCGAGAGCGAATCCAGGAAAGCAATTGCGGATAACGTTTACGAATTTTCCCAATCGCGATACTGAACCGCTCAAATTCTCGACTCTTTGAAATGTAACGTAGGAAATCCTGTTGAGTTTCAATTGTTATGCGATCAGGAAAGAAATTTTTGCCATGCAATCGCGATTTCACTTCTTTCCACTGAACCGTGTAACCGTAGCCAAGAACTTCTTTGGAATGAGTCCGAAGTTGCTGTACCGATTCAATCGCAGCTGCAAAGTTATCGCCCGGCTTTGTGTCTGCCCGAATCAAACGAGGAAAAAATTCCTCTCCTTCAAGCCACGCCAGCAGAAATTCTGAATACAGCCTCTCTGCTTTCCTG
>WFOZ01000551.1 GCA_015487825.1 Planctomycetaceae bacterium | reverse complement strand
TCAGATGTGTATAAGAGACAGGGATAATCTCCGGGTGAGGAAACAGAAAGGGCTCTATTATGTTTAAGACGATCGATATTATTACTTCTGGTCTTGTGGCTCAGCGGCATCGCATGAACACGATTTCAGAAAATGTTGCCAACATTAACACAACTCGAGATGCTCAGGGGAACGCATCGCCATTCAAAAGGCGTTTTGTGACCTTCTCTGCAGAAAAAAATGCAGGAAAGGCTGTTGGGGTTGAATTTGAAGTTCAAGAGGACACAACTACTGAACCAAGAAGAGCTTACGAACCAGGGCATCCGGATGCAGATGCCGAAGGTTATGTAAATTATCCCAATATCAACCTTGTCACAGAGTTCGTAAATGCGTTAGAAGCTTCTCGTGCGTATGAAGCCAATATCGTTTCGTTCAATACAACACAACGAATGGGCGAAATGGCCCTGCGTATCCTCTCCTGATTTCCCTTGATTTCCCCTCCATTATTAATCCCCTCCTGTTTCAGTTCATTTTCTTCGAATTGAAATTCTATTTCCCTTCCATTGTGAGTATGAAGTTGCGAGCGTAACAATGTCTTCCCCTATCTCATCACTCAATTCATTGAGTCAGATGCCTGCACTTGCTGCGATTAAGCCAAAATCTGAAGAACCTGCCGGAGAAGTCAATTTTCAGCAGTTGTTGATGGATTCCCTTTCACAGGTAAACCAGTTGGAGCATCAGGCACAAAGTAATGTAGAGGCGCGTTTGCTGGGCGAAAATATTACTTCTTCGGAAGTTTACACCAGTTTACGTAAAGCGGACCTGGCAATAAAAATGATGATGCAGGTTCGCAATAAACTGGTCAGTTCCTTTCAGGAAATTCAACAGATGCGAATGTAGTTTTTCATAACTCAGGCAGTGCCTGGCTTGCTTCACATTTTTCTTTTTACGATAATGATTGATTCCGGTTCCCATGGATACATTAAAGCAGACAGTGGGACAATTTAATGATTTATTCAAGGCGATGCCTGTTAGTCAGCGGTTGTCGTTAATCCTGGTGACAGCTCTTGTCGTGAGTGGGTTTGGTTTTTTGATGTATCGCGGTGCAGGGACCAGTGGGTACACTCCGGTATCTGTAGGGAAAACATTTTCAGTTGAAGAACTGATTCGGGCAGAAGAGACATTACTTTCACAGGGGAAGACAGATTTTAAACGTCGTGGACAGCGTCTGCTTGTCCCGCAGGATAAAGTGGAAGAATACAATGCGCTTCTGTTAGCTTCAGGCTCGCTGCCTCAAAACTGGGCGGAAGAGTGGGAAAAACAGTACGCAGATATCGGACCATTTGCCAATAACAAGCAGATGGAAGCCCGTAAAGAAATTGCCAGAGCCAAACTGGCCAGTCAGATATTGCTTTCTCTACCCGATGTCGCTTATGCCAATGTTGTCTGGGATGAAGAGCAGAAGGTTCGCTGGCCACAGCGGCCGCGTTCGACAGCAACGGTTTCTGTTCGTCCGAAGCCGGGGCGTGAAATCTCTACTAATCTGGTGCATGCAATTCGTATTTCAATTGCAGGAATGAAAGCTAATCTGCAGGCTGGAGACGTCACCGTTTTTGATTTAGGGAAACAGATTGCCTATCAGCAATCTTCGGAAGATGATCCGTTCAACGATAAACTGTTGCAGCGAATCAATCAGTTAAAAGAGATGTATCGCGGCGAAGTGAAAACGGCAGTTGATTACATCGATGGTGTGCGTGTGGCGGTCAACGTCGATGTCGAAAAAGTGAAATCGGCTGTCAGGCAAATTCGAACCGTTCAGGCAAAAGCCACTCCCTATTATACGACAACCGAAAGCAACAAGCAGAATTCCAACCAGTTTGCGACACCGAAGGAGCCTGGTCAAAACGCCAATGGCCCAATGAATCTGATTGCGCAGAACACGCCGACAAGAACAGAAGATGCGACCGATACCAAAGAAACAACTTTGATGGTCCCTTCCTACGAAACAATACAGGAACATAT
>WFOZ01000550.1 GCA_015487825.1 Planctomycetaceae bacterium | reverse complement strand
GTTGATTGATCCGGGGATGGGACGTCAGCGAATCTTCGATTGTCTGGATGAAATCGATCCTGATGGTTTTATCGCCATTCCGATTGTGCATCTCATTCGCCAGCTTCGTATTGGGAAATATAAAAACTCCCGCTTCAATGTCTCTGTCGGAAATCGCGTTCAGTTTGGTGGTCTTTCCTATTCGCAATTATTGAAAAATGGCGATGAAATTTTCAATCCTCCCGGAAGCATCGCCACAGATCAGGCTGCGATTATTTTTACCAGCGGAAGTACCGGCCCGCCCAAGGGGGTTGTTTACGAACATGGCATGTTCAATGCCCAAGTCGATTTGCTTCAAAAGCAGTACGATATTCAGCCGGGCGAAAGTGATTTGCCGGGGTTTCCGTTATTTGCGCTGTTTAATCTGGCGATGGGTGTAACGACTGTTATTCCTGATATGGACCCAACTCGTCCTGCTGATGTGAATCCGCTACGGATTATCGAAGCGATTGAAAATCAGGGGATCACACAGGCATTCGGTTCGCCAGCCTTGTGGAATCGTGTGGGCAGGTATTGTGTCGAAAAAAAAATAACTCTTCCGTACGTGAAACGGATTCTCTCTGCCGGTGCTCCGGTGCCGGTACATGTTCTGGAGAATATGAAACGAGCCTGCCCGGATTCTTCGACGCAAATGTTTACTCCCTACGGAGCGACTGAAGCACTGCCGGTCTGTTCGATTTCAGCTGAGGAAGTTCTCAAAGAAACGGCAGCATTAACTGCAATCGGCCGGGGAACCTGTGTCGGAAAACCGTTTGAACAAGTCGATGTACGCATCATCAAACCGGTTGATGGTCTGATTGCTTCAAGCTCGCAAATGGAACGTGTTGATTTAGGAGAAATCGGAGGGATTGCTGTTCGCAGCCCCAGTGTTACTCGAGAATATTTTCGCAGACCGGAGGCGACACAGGCGGCAAAAATTCCCGACAGCGATACATTTTGGCATCGCATGGGAGATATGGGGTATTTCGACAAGCAAGGCAGGGTCTGGTTCTGTGGCAGAAAGGCACATATTGTCCACAGTTCCAGCGGGCCCATGTATCCGGTTTGCTGCGAAGCAATTTTCAATCAGCACTCACATATATATCGCAGTGCATTGGTGGGGATCGGTAAAAATGGGGAACAACAGCCCGTCCTGATTGCAGAGCCGGAATCGGGGCATTTTCCTGAAACCGAAGAGCAGAAAAGTAAACTCCAGGAAGAATTACTTGCTTTGGGGCGGAATAATGAGTTAACAGCTTCAATTGAAACAATTTTGTTTCATCGCTCGTTGCCCGTTGATCGCAGACATAACGTGAAAATCAACCGGGAAGAACTCGCGATTTGGGCGGTAAAAGAAGTATAGAAGTTCCCATTAGAAAATTCCCGTTGTCCTGATTGGTCGATTTGTAGTAGGATTCCGCCTTCCTGGTCGGCCTGTTTTCAATGCCGTCCTCAAATAGACGTTTTTGAAATTTGAGCCAGCCACGAAATCATGACCGTCAGTCGTACAGGGGGATTCAATACGCTGCGGTTTTCATATCAGAGTACGGGATAGACCTACCACTTCTTCAAGTCTTAATCTCTGGGTTGATACAACGAAGCACGGACCAGCAATAAGCAGTCTTTCAAGTTAAGATCTGAAAAGGGACTACTGATTTTTTATAGCGGGGAGCAGGGATGCAGGGACGAATATCTGGTTTTATTATGACGGTCGTGATGGCGTTGCCTCTGGCGGCGATCCCTTTGATGGCTATTTTCGGGATTCCTCAATTCGGTTCACTGGCTTCGACAATGGATGCGGATACAGGCTTTCTTCCGGAAGACCCGAGTGCAGCTGCGATGTGGGATTCCGCCCCTGCTTTTTCCGAAAATCAGCCTGCGATGCAGACAGAAGCAGAGACTCGCCCCGGTATAATACCTGTTTCAAACAGGCTGAATTCAGAGCATACTCAGCATGTTTCACAGGGACATGTTTCTCACGCAGAAGTTACCTGGGAGCAGGCGATTGAAAAACTGGCTCGGTATGGCATTCACGATTACCGCCTGCAGCCGGGACTGGAATCAAACACTTTTCATTTTGCCTGCTACCGGCATGGAAACTCGAACGGAAATAATTCTACTTCAACAGTTGTACGCTTTGAAGCAGAAGCTTCTAATCCATTAACAGCCGTTCAAAAAACATTGCAACAAATTGAACAGTGGTATCGATAGAAAACAAGTCATTCTGATGCTTTCTACGGATTCACTTTGTATGTATCAACGTATGACCTCATGGGACGGCTCGTCTTATTATGGATTGCCTTTTTGTCGCTACTCCCGGTCAGTTTCTTCACAGAGGATGTTGTTTTCGGTAAAAGATAACTTCACTGAAAATGTTTCCGGTTCTGATACAATTCGATCTTCAAAGCATGCTCGTCTGGAAGCGGTTCTGTTCGTTGCCGACTCTCCACTTTCTGCCAGAAAAATTGCAGATGCAGCCAAGCTGGTCGATGTCGCGCAAGCCCGGGATTTAATTGAAGAATTGAACCAGTTATACGATGCAGAGCAATCACCATTTCGTGTCGAACAGGTTGCCAGCGGCTATCAGCTACTGACACGACCGGAATATTCACAATGGCTTGATCGAATTCATCATCGAAATATTGAATTAAAGCTCACTCCTCCCGCTCTGGAAACCTTGACTATTATTGCGTACCGTCAAAAAATCACTCGGGCAGATATCGAAGCAATCCGGGGGGTGCAGTCTTCCGAAGTTATCAAGCAGCTGATGGAACGTCAGTTGATTCGCATTGGGGGCGAAGAAGATTCATTAGGGCGTCCTTACTTGTATGAAACTACAAAATTCTTCCTGCAATATCTCGGCATCCGGCGTATCGAACAATTGCCTGACTATTTACAACTTCGTAAACAGCTTGCCGGAGAGAAAGTTATCGAAGAAGCCCCCGCCAGTAAGCCCGATGCAGAGAATATTCAGGACGATTCTGTGATTCAAAACAGCTGAATAAAAGGACTTACGGTCATTTTACCCAAAACACCGCGCAAATCAGCCGCAAGCGCGCCAGCGTCCGGTTCATGCGACGATGAGAGGAACCGTGGATTATCGCCTAACGGCTGATGAATAATCCCGGGTTATTGGGACAGAAAAAGGGCGAATTCTGTTTCTCTCCTGCTTCGTTGTCTATTTTCCTTACTGATCGTTATATTCGACCCCCAAACAGGCTCGCAGTACGTGCTGGAATGCTTTTATAATTGCGTTGAGAGAGCTTTTCCGGCTACAGTCGTCTTGAAGCTTCCTGGATGATATGATGGAAGTCGGTTCAGTTTAAGCAACTGTTTTTGGAAAAAACGTTTGCTTGCATAGTAAATTTAAGTCATCTAGCTAATAATCTATCTGTTGAGTCATTAATAAAGACCAGAGAAAAGTGAAACCAGTCGCTTTTTTCAGGAAACGATATAGACACGGGAGTGAATCCGTTGAGTACTATCCCTCAGAATTATAATCTGAGAGCACAAATCTCAGAGCCGGGGCAGCAGACGGAACCTACAGAGGTTGCACAGCCTTCAGCGGCAAACGGCACTACCCGGAATAAAAGTGCTGAAATTGTCGCAGGGGCGGAAAATGCGGACGGTAAGCGACCTCGCAAACGTAAACGCAAAAGCACCAGCCATTTGAAAATGGTTCCCGAATCGCTTGAGCTGCGGGAGAAAATTAAATCGGCAGCAGAACAGTATGTGAAATCGATTAACAAACATCGTCCGTTGAACAAGAATGAAATGGAGGCGATGGGCCGGGAATTGCTTTCGGGCATGCGGCTACCGGAAAAGTATCTCGGTTTCGCGATGGTGTTGCTCGGGAATTTTTTCTGGAAACAGCAAACGCTGGCGATTCCTTTTGAACGCAGGCTGTTATTGCTTCCCCACTGTTTGAAACATGCTGAAGGCTGCCCGGCAGACTATGACGAATTTGGTTTGGATTGTGAATCGTGCGGCGCGTGTTCAATTGCAGATTATAAAGTTAAAGCGGAACAACTTGGTTACAAGGTACTGGTCGCTGAAGGTTCGCCGATTGTTCTGAAAATTATCGTTGATGGCTATGTCGATGGGATTGTCGGAGTGGCCTGTCTGAATGTGCTGGAAAAAGCGATCGATAAAATTTTGCTGGCGGGGGTTCCTTCTTACGCCATTCCTCTACATACGGGCGATTGCAAAAACACTTCGCTGGATGAATCGTGGGTCTGGGATGTACTTGATAAATACGAACCTCTCCCGGAACCGCGCACAACTGGTTATGTTCCGTTAATGCGGGAAGCGCGAAGTCTATTTGAACAAGAGCAGTTTGATCAGTTATTCCCGCCTGTACGAGCAATAAGTGCCCGGCAGACAGGTTCTCCACTTGCTACGACAGAAACGGTGTCCCGGGACTGGCTGGCCAATGGTGGGAAACGATTTCGGCCTTTTATTACGCTTGCCGCCTGGGATGCAGCTTTGGGAGGAGCGGCGACTAAACTCGATCCTTCTTCTGCAATGTCGCTTGTAATTCCGGAGGCTGTCAAAAAATCCGCGATTGCAATCGAGGCGTTTCATAAAGCTTCGCTAGTGCATGACGACATTCAGGATGACGATCAGTATCGATACGGTGAAGAAACTTTGCATCTGAGACACGGGATTGGCATGGCAATCAATTTCGGTGATTATCTGATTGGCATGGGGTATCGACTGCTTGCTGAATGTCGTGTTGAACAGGATCCCAATGCTGTGAACGATATTGTGCATCGCATGTCGCAGGCACATATTAAACTGTGTGAAGGACAGGGAGCCGAAATGTCCTGGACGGCTAATCCTTCACTGGAATTGTCTCCTTTGGATGCGATGCAGATTTATGCCTTGAAAACATCTCCCGCTTTTGAAGCTGCGTTATATTCAGGGGTACGTCTGGCTGGTGATGCCAGTCAGTACGAAAAAATGATCCCTGCATTCAGCAGACATCTCGGTGTTGGCTTTCAAATTTTGAACGATTTGAAAG
>WFOZ01000549.1 GCA_015487825.1 Planctomycetaceae bacterium | reverse complement strand
GTGTTTTCGTATTGTAATCTTTCGGGAAATGTTTCGACCACAAAACGTTCCCGGTTTTGGCATCGAAACAGAACAGATGCCCTTCCGCCCCAAGCGTATAAACTTTGCCGTGATGCACATTCGGCGTGCATCGCGGACCAGCCGGGTAAGAGATGCTGTATTTGACAGAGTATTCATGCTTCCAAAGCTGCTTGCCGGTCGATTCATCCAGGCAGAGCACCCGTTCTTTGCCGGAGAATTCTTTGCGGTCAAAGTTGCTCACTTTGACGTTATCCGAAGTGACATAATCGGTCAGATAAACCCGTCCGTTCGCCACAGATGGCCCCGCATATCCCCCCGCAACCGGTGCCTTCCAAATTACTTTTGGTCCCCCGGCTGGAAACTTTTCGATAATCCCCCGTTCTTTCCAAATATTATCACGATTGGTCCCCATCCATTGCGGCCAGTCTTCTGCATACAAAGAGACCGTTGAAAGCAGCATCAATCCAGCCAGTAATAAAGAACGCATTCCCTTTTCCTTTTCGAAGATCGTATCTCTGGTACAGATGGTTTGTTATACAGCCTGAATCAAAAAATATCCGTTTCAAAACTGTAATAATCTGTAGGAATGATTACAATTTCAGGTGCACAGTGGAAGCTTGCTTTGCAATTCACGATAGATTTAACAACCGTTTGACACCTTTGAGGATGAAAAAATGAAACGACAAAATTTAATTTCCTGTTGCCTGATTGCCACTTTTATGCTGCTTAACTGCAATCTCTCTTATTCACAGGGAGAAGCCGAAGACGGTTTTACCCCTTTGTTTAACGGCAAAGATTTAAGCGGTTGGAAAATCCCGGAAGGAGATAACGGCCACTGGAAAGTAGTAGATGGCGTGATCGATTACGATTCTGCCACGGAAGCGAAAGGAGATAGAAACCTCTGGACGGAAAAAGCATACGGCGATTTCATTTTGAAAATTGATTGGCGTATCAAAAGAACGAGCGGTTTGTACGATGTGCCGATTGTTTTGCAGGATGGTTCAACATTAACCGATGCCAATGGGAAAAGAATTACCATCAAAATGCCCAATGCCGATTCAGGGATTTATTTGCGAGGTGTTCCAGCAGCACAGGTTAATATCTGGTGCTGGCCTGTCGGTTCGGGAGAAGTTTACACATATCGAAACAGCAGCAAATACCCCAAGGCGATTCGAGCCGGTGTGACACCACGCGTTAATGCAGATAATCCCGTTGGCGAGTGGAATAAGTTTACGATTATTATGGTGCAGGATCGCCTGACCGTTATTCTGAACAACAAAATGGTTCTGGAAAACGCACAACTGCCCGAGGTTCCCAAGAGTGGTCCGATCGGCTTACAACACCACGGCGGCCCGCGCAAAGACGGTACATTGTCGCCAGCCTCCAGCCTGATGCAATTCAAAAATGTCTGGATTAAAGAACTCGCCCCAGCCAAAAAGAAATAAGTATTGTTTATAACTTTTCAACTCTGCTATCCACTCTGTTGTGAGGTTAGAAATCGATGTCAGCAGAGTTTCGAAAGCAGTTGAACAGGTTAATTTACGGGACAGTCGTTCTGTTTATTTTTATCAACGGTTGCTCATGGATGCCGGGGTATGGCGGTCGGAATGATCGTCAACCGGGCATGGAAGTTGAACGATATTTTGGCTGGCCTGCGTGCTTTCGTGCGGAACTTTGGCAGTCTGATCATCTACACGAAGTCAATATTAGTGAGTATATACCCCCGGTCCCTCTGAGTTCTGAGATGGCGTTCGTGTATTCCAGCAATGCGCTGATTCCTCTATTGCTTGATGCCGTTTTCGCTGTTTCTGTCACCTGTCTCTGTGTCTTGTTAACCTGGTCAATATGTCATGCTCGTGTCACAAAACGGATGGTGGCTTCCGGACTCTTTCTGGTCATGACCGCCTGGCTTATCGTTAAGTTTGCTAGCGTGACGAATGCCTACCTCTAACCCGAATTATTCATCAGCCGTTGGGCGCAAGCCCACAATTCCTTTCATTGTCGCAGGTACCGGACGCTATCGTGTTGCGGCTGATTTGTTCGTGCATAATCCCTTATTTTTCGAATATTCTGAGCACCCCTGCATGAAAAGAATGGATAATTGAATAGAGAGGACATTTGTGATAGTCTGGATTGCTGTATAACTATGTTTCTTGTCCAACAGGCTGATGAAATCTCTTTATTCTTTTCCTTTCAATTTTTATCGCGGGCCATTTCTGTGTGCCGCTTAAATACAGGAAGCGATCATGCCAATTGAATTTAAGTGTTCGGGTTGTGGAAAACAGTACAAGGTGAAAATGGAGCTCGCCGGGAAGCGGTTCAGGTGCAAAGCATGTGAAGAACCGATACAGGTTCCGCGTCCTAAACGCAGGGCAAAGCCAAAGTCTGTGCCGGCTGATGAAGATGATGATTTCATGAGTGCATTGTCGGAAGCCTCTGAGGATGAATACGAGGCGATGCCGATTGCTCAGGCACCTCGTCGCTCGAAGAGGTCACCCGGAAAGAAGAAAAAGAAAAAGCGTCAGGAACAGGGAGATGGCCGGGGCTGGTTTTATAAATTCAGCATCGGTTTTGTAGCAGTGTTGATGTCACTGAGGCTGGTCGCCTTTATTACTGGAGGATTTAATTCCGCCCGTCGGCAAGCTACTCAAAATCAATCATCAACCGGCACATCTGCGGGAGCATCGGGTAACTACTCTGCGACATCTCAAGTGCATTCGGGTGACTGGGAGAAGTTTACTCCTGGTAATAAGGCCTACACGATCCTGTTGCCTGAGTATCCAATGGCTTCATCGCAAGTGGCTGGGAATGTTATCGAACAGCACTACGTGGCAAAGAATAAAAAGATTGGAGTCGATGTATCGCATGCGAGATATCCTGTTCCCGGCAGCATGCTCAATGACAGCAACAAGGCACAAATGCTCAATGACATTCGGCTGGATTTTCAACAGATGCCAAACGTTACACTCCGGAAAGAGACTCCGATCAACCTGGGAAAAATTAACGGAAAAGAATTTGTCTTTGAAAGACGTGGAACGCTCATTACGATTCGGGTATTCCCAGCTTATTCGCATATGATTATGATACAGATTATTACTAGCGGTAGAGATCCACAACCGGAAGCAATCAGTAAAGTTTTCAATTCGTTAGTTATTCATGATACTTCTCCCGATGAGGAACCGGTAGCAGAGTTGAAGCCCTACCTGCAGCGCAGGAAAAATTTTCAAACGAAGCTGACCGAGAAAGGTCCGGCTCCTCAACAATATCAGCGGGAAAGCCCACCACCGGGGGTCGAGGAAATAACTTATCTCTCGGGTGAGTTAAAACTGAAAGCCTGGATTGACAGGCGAGGTGCCAAAAGTGGAAATGCACCCGCGTTACTATACCTGCACGGCGGCTTTGCCTTCGGTGCGGATGATCTCGAAGTCTGTAAGCCGTTTCGAGATGCCGGGTTTGTTATCATGACTCCAATGCTTCGTGGTGAAAACGGGAATCCGGGATATTATGAACTTTTCTATGGTGAAGTGGACGATGCAGCGGCAGCCTGTCGCTGGCTGGCTGAACAGAAAGGCGTGGACAAGAAGCGAATTTACGCATTCGGTCACAGTGCCGGAGGCGGACTGTCTGCACTGCTCTGTTTAAGAGATGACGTCCCGCTGGTGCACTGCGGTAGTGCTGGTGGAATTTATCCAGCCAATCTCGTATCTGTTCTGGGGGATATTGCCCCGTTTGATACCAGCAACCCGGAAGAAAGTCGTTTGAGAGTTCTCGTTGGAAATATTCGTGATATGCAACGCAACCACTACGCCTACACCGGAAGTGGAGATACCATTTTGATGGTTGGCATGAACGAAGCGAAAAAAGAAGCGGGGGCTGAATCTCAATTAACAACGCAAGTCGTACCTGGAGATCACTTTAGCAGTTTCGCCCCCGCGCTTTACAAATATTTACAACAGATACTGAAATCTCCCTGACCGATTGCTTCTATTTGGTCAGTTCTTTCAGGCGATTCCAATATTTTTCAACTTCAACTTCCTGTGAAATTGTTGGATTGGGCTTCTTTTTGATAACACGAGCCGGGAAGAGGATTTTGTTTTCTTCCACGTTAACAGTTCCTTCGCTTGCTTTAAGGATTGAGGCAAGCTCTTCCCCTTTTGCCAGCGCGGCGAGGACACGAATCGATTCGTAACCGTACATGTAGGGGTTTTGAACGATGGTGGCGTATATTTCGCCATCGATAATACCCTGCAAAGTAGTGTCATCTTCGTCGAAAGCGATGATTTTTATTTTGCCGAGTTTATCTGCTTCTTTCACTGCTTCCAGACACAACGGTGGGTTGTAAGCAAATAAACCGACCATGCAG
>WFOZ01000548.1 GCA_015487825.1 Planctomycetaceae bacterium | reverse complement strand
TCCCCTGCTGATGCATTTGCACTGCGTTCAGGAAAACATCTCCCTCCAGAGAGATATGGGGCCGCGGTCCGCGTCCCGATTGAGAACGGGTGCGGTTTTTTTTATTTTTCTTGTTTTTGGTTCTGCGAGCCAACGTCCATGCCCTCGCTATCGTAAGGAAATAAAATGTTAAGGAATCAGTCGTCTCAGTTGCTACACGAGACTTACGGATAAATTAGGCAGCAGATGAATCCTGCATCCCTAATTCTTCTAATAGTGGATCTAAATGCCGGGCATATTTTTTCCATTTTGAAACAGACTGCTGGTACATCGGCTGCCGGACCTGCCAAAGTGATGCTGTATTGACGGCCCGCTTATTCTGATGAAACTGCAAACATTCCTGTTCCCAGGGAAGTCCACAGATCTTCTCAACCAGTCGGCGTGTTTCTGCTTCCTGATTGGTAACAAGTTTTTCGTATTCAATAATTTGCATGCGACCGGGAAGTAACTCGCGCCAAAAAGAGATAAGCCGGGCATGCTCGCGATAAAACTTACCTGTAGAACGTAAATCAAAACTGAAATTGTGATAAGCTGTGAAGTTCTGAAAGAAGCAGGAGAGGCAGATGTCCAGCGGGTTGCGTCCGGTATAGATGATAGTCGCATTTGGAAACAGCAGTTGAATCAAGCCAACATGAAAGGCATTGTTGGGCATTTTATCTGTGATAAACTTTGCATCCCCGGCAGTTTCAACGAGTAATCTCAAATACTCCTGACTCATTTCCTGCAGTTTTTGCTCGGTAAGATTTTTAATGGATTGAGGATATTCCGGCGAGTTGCCGGAAGTGGAATCGGGATAGTTTAAAAAATATTTCAGTAAGGTACGAATGCCTGCAAACTCTCCGGCTCCACCGACTTGCGAATGTGAAGTAAGAATCTGATCCACCAGCGTTGAACCGGAACGAGGCATTCCCAAAATAAAAATCGGCTGCCGGGAAGAAGAACCGTTGAATTGACTGAGGGAATGATAATGCTGTTGAAAAGATTCAATCGTGCTGTCTACCAAATCGATCAATTTCCCGTGATCGAATTTACCATGCCGCTCGTCAAGACGGTTGGCAATTTCAAAGCAGGAGAAAGCTTTGTCGTATTGCTTAAGCTTTTCGTATCGTTTGCCGAGGCCGAAATAGGCTTTCAGTTTGTCGGAATCCGGAATTTCTGAACGGTGAAGCAGTTCATCGAGTTTTTGAACTTCTTCATCAGTGACATGTTCTGCGTTGAAGGTAAACAGCGCATAGTAGGCGGGACCATATTCAGGGTCTATTTTAATAATTTCCCGACACTGCCTGGCCGACTCATCAAACTTGCCCAGATTATTGAGTGCTGTGACATAATTGATTCGAAATTCAACATTCTCAGGAGAATGTGTGATCGCCTGCTGATAATGTAAAACGGCTTCATCAAAATTACCGAAGTCTCTGTGAAGATTAGCCAGATTAAAATGCGCTCCTGCAAATTTTGGGGCCAGTTTCACCGCCTGTTTCAGCATGATGAATGCCTTGGGGAGCTGGTTCAATTCATGCAAAACGGCGCCCAGGTTAGACCACGCACTGGCATTCTCCGGATCTCTTTTTACCGCTAGTCCAAATGCATCAGCAGCTTGTGTAAGTTTTTTCTGGCTCCACAAAACGGCTCCCAGTTCATTGAATCTCTGATTGTTTCCAGGACATAGCTGCAGAGATTTCTTAATCGATAACTCAGCTTCAGCCAGATCTCCCAACCGATTTTGCGCGATTCCCAATTGAAAATAAAGTTCTGCATCGTGCGGCCGCTGCTTCAACAAGCCGGAAAAGAATGTGATTGCATCCTGATACCTGCACGATTCAATCAGAGTTTTGCCCAGCATTTCGATAGCGTTTGGCTGTTGTGGATCGAGCTGAATGGCCGTCTGGAATGATTTGATGGCCAGCTCAAGCTGCTCTGTTTCTCGATAGATAATGCCCAAATCGTAGTGCATCAGGCCTGAATACGGAGCATTTCGCAATGCTCGATGGATCATTTCTATCGCTGTTTGCGAGTTGCCCTGCTGCTGTTGAATCAGCGCGCCAAGGTGCAGCGCGTTTGGGTGATCTGCAGAACTCTGAAGGATGGCATCATAGATTACAGCAGCAGAATCCAGCTCACCCTGTCGGTGCAGAGCGATTCCTTTCTGGAGTTCCTTCTGAATATCCATCAAACTTCTACTCCGCAGCATTTCAATATAAAACAGGAAGAATGGGCAATGTACATGAGTGTGCGAAGAGAATCTTCGCAAGCAGTCCGTAGTTCGAGTATCGGATATTTTGCCTAATCGGAATGAGCGCCATTTTTGTTATCATCGTAACTTTCGCCGTTGCCCTTTCAGAAAGCATGCAGAAAAGGAGTCATATCCCTTAAATATCCCTGAAAACGGCCAAATTATCGATTGGCAATGTGTATATCCTGCCCATGTTTTTCATTTTGTGCATTTGCTGTTTTTTGTGCAGAGCGGTTGATCGTTTTTCAGATTGCAGGGATATTCAGCAGGATGGTAATATGGTCAAACTATGCCCGTTTGAAACAGAATGCGTGTCGAAAAAAGAGATAGGCAAAGCGCCCGGTCCGGCTGATTCATTTTGATTAGCCGTTACCGGAATCAGGATTTATTGATGTTTAACGCAATAAGTAAAGAAGCTGACAGTTAGCAGTACAAAGTGAAACAGGGCTCTGCTGCCCTGTTTGCGTTGTTGTCTCTGAGCAGATCTTACATATAAAGAAAAAGAACGAGATGAAAGTTGAAATCCGTAAACCTCTTCTGAAAATAACACGTGGAAAAACAAAGTTTCCTTTTCGTGCGATCGAATCAGATCGTTTTCTGATTGGGGCAGGAAATTGTTGCCAGCTTCAGCTTTCTGCGGAAAATATCCCGATGGTCTATGCGATTGTGCATCAGGTTCAGGGAGGGTATCAGATTGAAGCTTTGCACAGCGAACCGCCCATGCTTGTTAATGGAACAAAACAGCAGTTTGCCATTCTGCAAGCGGGAGACAGACTCAGCCTGGGAGCCTACGAATTCGAGTTCTTAATCGATCAGGCTGAACACGTTTTACGCGCCACGCAGGAAGAAGCAAAAGAGACTGCTTCACAGCCGATTCTTACCGAGCCCCGTACTCTCATTCCATCGGTTCCCACAAAAATCGACGAGTTGACCGCCAGCGAACTGGTCTCACGCATCGAGAAAGAACTGGAACTGATCGATCAACTGGAAACCGAAGACGAACAGCAAAGCGAAAAGCCCCGTAAAATCGCCTGATTATCTCAGAGATTTTTTGAAATACTTTTCCCAGATACTAAATGCAGGACGCTGGTTCCCTTCTTCATCAAGTAAGCCGCAGTCGCGCCACACCATGAACGCTTCAGGGACATGCTTCTGCTTCTTAATTTTATCCCACATGGCATCGTAATCGCGATGAATAAACCACACGACGAATTTCGTATCGTGAGTTTCTGCGAATAAGAGTAACTGAATCATAAACTGACGTTGCTTCTCGGCTGTTCCGCGAATCTTTTGACCAGAACTGGGAAGTGTTATTTTTTGAGCCGCTTCGCCCGTTTCTACAAATGCAAACGGTTTATTGTACTTACCAAACGAATCGTCCAGCCATGCAAGAGATTTAGCCGTTTCGGTTGTGCCTGCTTGAATAAACGGGTAGTAACTAACTGCAACATAATCGCAGTAAGGCATAATCTGCGAGAAGGCATTGATATACTCCTGACGTTTCTTCCCCCTCACAACGAGGATGTTGTGCAACGTTGCAGAAGCAAAAATGGGGAGGTCTTTGTGTTCACGTTTCAACGCTTTGTAAACGTGTTTATGCAGTCCGACATACGCTTTCCAGACATCACTGCCGGCATCTTTGTAAATATCGTTGACCTCAATTCCGATTGCCAGATAATCCGGTTCGAAAATCTCAATCATACGCCGACAATAGGCAAGGTAAGTTCTCATAACCAACGGATCGTCGTAAGGCTTCCCTTGCAGTTCTTTTGCAATAGGCTGGCAATCTTCAAGCAGTTGCAGGCTGCCACGTCCTGGAGAAATTGCCAGATAAACTTTTCCTTTTTTAGTGCCAGCTTCCTTTTTTCCCTTCCAGTCGATCAATCGTTTCTTTGGAAATGGTTTGTTCTGCAAACACTCGGTCCAGGCAACGCCTTCTATATGGTGTGCAATGATATCGCCATTATCGCGGCAAAACTTGCGAGCTTCAATTACTGCGGGCAAGGTAATGTCGTGTGGAAACCCTGTGAACCCCATACGAAAAGTCCGCTCGGATGGTTTATCCGCAGCAGGCAAAATGGCACAAAACAGAAAGAGCAAACAGAAAGCAGGCAAGCGAAGCAACAACATAGCTACAAATTCCTAACCCGGCGTAGCCGGAACCAAACAGGGATTAAAACCACGAAAGAACGCGAATAGAGACGAATTTTCTTTGAAGAACTTTAACATTGAAATGCAGGATGGCGTGCTTGCACTCATCAAATGTGGTTTTCACTATTATAAATCTAATGCCGTATCAATCTCATTATGATGGTGAATCAATTGCAGGATAATAACAGATTTACTCTCTAATTTTCATGAAACGCAACCCGGCACGCGAAGATCGGTGCAAGCACGCCACCCTACGACTGTCTCTTATACACATCTCCGAGCC
>WFOZ01000547.1 GCA_015487825.1 Planctomycetaceae bacterium | reverse complement strand
CGACACTTCAGTCCGCCGTTGTCGCGCTCCTCAATAGCCTTGCGCCTTCCAAAGTCGGACCGTGGGCTTTGACAGGTTGGACCGAAGCATTAACAACCGATGAGGCTAAGCAAAGATTCAAGGCGATTTGCGAATCTTGGGCAGCGCAAGAAGAGAACAAAGCGTTGCAGGTTGCCGCCGCAGCAACATTAAAAAGGTCAGGAAAATAGATGGGAACATCCAGCTCATATGGCGGACCTAAAAATGCGTTGGAGCCGGACTGGCTAGATGACGATGCCTCAGTGGGAAAAGCTCAAGACGATGGTAATGGTGGAGATGTTGAGGGCACAGATAGTATTGACGGTAATGGGGAAGATGCAGACCGCCCTGTCAACAATGATCCAGTAGTTCCAGCCCTAGCCGCAATTCCTCCCCAGCCATTGGGAGGGGCACGCGGTAATTTCACACGATTCACTAATTCTGGAAGCACGAAGGCGCTTTCGGGTGCGGTATCAAGCTACACCGCCAGCGCTGGCGGCTCTCGTGGCATTGTCCGACGTATGCCTAATTCCGTGCGTACCTCGTCAAGTATCGCATCACTCGCTTCAAGTTTCGTGCGAGACGGGCCGGTCGAGGCGTTACGCCAATTCAATTTGGAATCCCTTGCGGGTCGACCAGCCATTGAAGTGTTTGACGTACTAGTCGATGAATTATGTCCTGAAGGTGGAACAATTGATGAGGCGGTGGCCAGAGATGCTTTCATCGATGCCATTGTGATTTTCTCGGAACAGGATATTGGCAACTTCGACGAATTAACACCGGATCAGCTCAACGAATTTCTCGCCGTGATAATGACTGGCTGTATCGTAAGTAAGGTGATCAATGAAATCGGAACAAATAGCCTGCACGGTTCTGCGAATAATAATTTATATCACGAAGCGGAAACAACCTTACGCGATTATACTTCAGGCGCGGTGCGCGACGGACTTTCAAGGTCATTCGACAGCGCGCGCAATATGAGTTCTGCTCGGATGAGCGAGTTGATCAGCGGTATTTTCACCGACGCGCTTGATATTCTTCAAGCTACACTGGAGGCAGAAGCATGAGATGTGAAATGTTTGTCCGCCTTGGAAGTGGTGACGCGCCACTAGGTGGAGTCTTAGAGGAAGCGTGCCTCGTTAAAGAGCTAGATATTATTGATACATTTGATGAACTGGACTGCGGCATTGGCCCATTTATCCGGTCGATAGAAGAACTTAACGTTGCTCCCTGCGAGGGAGCCATTGACCTGCTCGTCGTTGCGTCTTCTGTTTATCTGGCGGACACAAGTTTCTCCCGGAGTACATATTCATCCGATGGTTGGACACGAAGGTTCTTATTACATATCCCTGTGAGCGAGCCGGATGTCTGGTCAGGACATGTGGGTCTTCTTGCGGGAATGTTAAAGTTTCTTACTGGCGATTATTGGGAGTTTCGGTTCCGTGCAAGGCCTGAAAAATATACCAAATTAGCAAAAGCACCAAAAGAACTCGACCTTACCGAATTTGATTGTGTGTCGTTGTTTTCTGGGGGACTCGACAGTCTAGTCGGAGCGATTGATTTACTCTCATGTGGCCAAAAACCTCTCCTCATTAGCCACTATTGGGATGGCGAGGCCTCATCCGCCCAAAATGCATTGCACGAAGCATTGCAGGGTAAATTTGGAGATGTCGCTTTTAAGGTCGTGCGCGGGCGCATTGGCATGACGCAAACTGGCCTCGATGGGGCAGGGTCTGAGAATACGCAACGTGCACGGAGTTTTCTATTTTATTCTATGGCCGCGTTAGCAGCTGATGCTCTACAAACTACCGATAGGGTTTTCATCCCCGAAAACGGCTTGATAGCTTTGAATGTCCCAATGGATCGCGTCCGGTTGGGATCATTGAGCACGAGGACAGCTCACCCGCACTTTATTCATAGCATGGATCAGTTAACGACGGCTATCGGTGTAACTGCAACTTTTTCTAACCCGTATCGATTTAATACTAAAGGGGAAATGGTGGCTGAGTGTGCGGACCTTGCATTTCTTACTAAGATTGCCAGCAAGTCGATGTCTTGTTCTTCGCCCGCCAAAGTTCGGTGGCAGGGAGCAACCCCACAACATTGCGGACATTGTGTCCCCTGCATGATCAGACGCGCCTCGCTAAAAGCCGGGTTGCCACAAGATGATGAAACAGCATACTTTCTTGACGATCTTACCTCTAATGTTCTTGATTCAAAAAAAGCGGAAGGAAAAGACATTCGTTCCTTCCTTTATGCCTCCCAGATAATATCAAAATCACCAGAAAAGGCGCGGTTCATTGTTAGAAAACCGGGACCGTTGCCAATTGCTGAGGTTGAAGGCTATGCAGATGTATACCGACGAGGTATGGCCGAAGTGACGGCTATGTTGGCAGGTGTGAGATCGAGACATGAATGAGCCAAATTTGGTTGATTTCCATTGCCACCTAGATTTGCACGCTGATATGCAAGCCGCTTTTGACAGATGTGAACAACTGAGCTGCACGACCTTTACTGTGACCACGACACCAAAAGCATATTCTCGCAATGTGGATTTTGCTGCCAGTACAAAGCATATCAAAGCCGCTCTCGGCCTGCACCCGCAGCTTGTCGCAAAACGGGGTGGCGAAATTGATTTGTTTGAAGAATTTGTAGGAACGACACGCTACATTGGTGAAATTGGATTAGATGCTAGTCGATCTCACTATGCATCTTTCGATAAACAGAAATTAGTTTTTGATCGTGCATTACGACTATGTGCCGCCCAACGAGACAAGATAATAAGTATACACAGTGCACGCTGTGCACGGCAGGTTCTTGAAGCTCTTCATAACACTGACGTATGTCGATCAAATGTAATCGTCCTGCATTGGTTCTCAGCAGGACAGACAGAAGTGAGAAAAGCAATTGAACTTGGCTGTTGGTTCTCAGTAAACCAGCAAATGCTAACGTCTGAAACAGGTCGAAAGCTACTTGCCGTAGTTCCTCGCGACCGAATCCTTACGGAAACAGATGCGCCCTTCATGAAAGTAGGAGAAAAAACTTTAGTGGGTGGAGATGTGATTGGCGTGCTCGAAAATATAGCATCCTTTTGGAAAATGGATTTCCAAGAAACAAGAGACTTAATAGCTTCAAATGCCACAAGAGCGTTGTTATGAATTAATTTTTCTGGAAAAATAAATACACCATTAACAGTCCAAACCAAGTACCTAGGGTGATGGTTCAATATGCCAACCATGTAAGGTAATTGTTCAAATTGTCCGGCAACAAGTTGAATGCTTGATGTGTCATGAGGTAAAAATCGTCATTTACCTTCGTTTCCCTCTTGTTTTGAGTCAGCGCCCTTTTAATGGCTGCGGTTGAGGTCACAACCGACCTTCCGCTCCGAAGAGGCGCTGCGCTTTCCGTGAAGGCAGTTGTGTCCTCTCCCTTACAGCCAAGGCCCGTCTTCTTGTTCAAAACAAGGAGAAAAACAATGACAAATACATATCACGCAACACCATACGACATTTCAGCATCAGGCTTTTATTTTCACACTTACGAGGAATATCTCGAAAAATCTGCGACCCATCGCAATGATTACGGAGACCCTGTTGAGGAATACGAAATCCAGTTCATCGACGGTGATAATTACCGCCTGTTTGGTGCCCTTGGTATCAATCAGGCCAATCTCAAAGACTGGTTCGATAGCTTTGAAGAGCTTGACGATGAAGATGTCATCAAAACCATCTATCTGAGCGAAGATTTAGGCTATGCCATGGAAGGTATTCTTGATCGCCTTGACGATGTGATCCTGTTTGAAGGTTCAGTTCTCGAATACGCTGAAAGCTATCTCGAAGATACTGGCCTTCTGGATCAAATTCCTGAAAACTTGCGCTACTATTTCGATACCGAAAGTTTTGCTCGTGACATGGTTCAAAATGGCGATATTGCCAGCCTTGAAGTCGATAATACGCATTACGTTGTTCAGGCCTGTTAAGGCCTGAACTTCTCAATAAATATTTTTACTTATCGATTGAGACAGCATTTTTTATGTTTTTTCCCGCTCCCACACGGGCATGGCTCATTTCGTCCAATCTTTCTCTTTTTTACTGGTGAAAATTGGGAAAGTGGGGTCATTGGCTTTTGAGGCCAAGATTTTAAAGTACGTTCCATAGCTGGATCGACTACCCAATCTTTTTCACTAACTAACGCGCCCCGAATATCTCCGTTATCTGGTGATAACAGTAATCCATACCATGCATTGGCTTTGCGAGCGTATTTCCGAATTTTACAGTGAGCGATTAGTTTCTCACGAGCTATTGGTTCGGGAAGCGCATTGACATGAATTGTGAAACCAGCGTTCGCGGTATCAATTGGAACTGACATGTCATGTGTTTTACCATCATGTGCAGCAGCGCGAACAAGCTGATCAATTCCATTAGTGATATGTTCGGCAGCTTCTGAACTAAGTTGAAGGAACAACAACCCCAACCCCACCAATTCCAGGGTTGCAGTTTTTTCAATTTCAGAAATCAATCGCCCGAGTGTCCAGCTATCAAACCTAGTCAGGATGCCCTTGGGAGTTGTCTCACCAGGAACGCCATGTCTTCGAGCCATCATGGCTATATCAAGTGCGGCAGTGAAATCATCACCTAAGTTCACAAAACTGTATTGGTCATCAAGCCACAGGTTGTGTGCAAGATGATAGCCTAAATTTGTCAATTCTTGATTGACCATCAGTTTGTCATCGAATTTTGCTCTCAACGCAAAATAATTTAGAAGATGTAAGGGCGTGCTAAGCATCTCGGTCATTACATCAATAAAAAAGACATCCGTTACAATCGGAGGATGAATGACTGAAGATGACTTAACTTTTAAAAATTGGCGAGCCTGTGTGGCCAATGCCGGATAGTGATCTGAGACCACGCATAGAGGGAAGATGATTTTAGGCCTTTTCCCGATGGAAACTTCATTCCCGTCCGAGCCAATAAACTTGTATTCATGATCGATCAGCGCGTCAGAACAGGTGGCCGCTTGATCATAAGCGTGTTGAATTGCTTTTTTAAAATCATCTTTTAGCTGAAGGTCATTTCCTTTGCGCGCCTCGATTGTTAGGCGTTTTGATTTAGCCTGAACAACAATGGCGCGGTCCCCATACAACACCAATATATCGGCCTCAGCAAAACGCTGCTTTCCTTTGTAGATGTCCACATTTTTCCAAACGTGGTCTTTGCCAAATATGGAAAAAAGACGTTCCGCCACAAAATCTTCTGCGAAGTTACCGCGATTTATTGCTGCCTCTTTCCTATAGGCTTTATCACCTGCCATCCAAAAGAAGGGGGTTTCATAGAGTGCTTCAAGCAAGCTGTAATGCTGAAGCAGTGTGTAAGAATCCTTTCCATTCTTGAGAATTGGTGTGGCGTTGGTTTCGTTAAATTCACTCAAGGAAGCGAATGAACTATTGCGTCTGCTTTCATCAAAAGTGAAGGCTTCCAAAAACTTTTTTATTTGAGGTATTTCAACACCAGTTCGCCGATCCAAATCCTCGGCTGTGAAAACAAACCCCGGCAGAAATGTCCGTTGATCAGGGTGCAGCTTCCTTATTTCGTCGCTTTGTTTTATAGCTTTTTCTGACTGCAATTTTCCGAGTGCCTTACAAATTTGGCACGCCTCATCAATTCCAAAGCCTTTATGAGATTTTAGCCACGGGTTATCAGCCAGATATTTTTTCAGCGCCAATTCTTCATATTGAAAATTATAAGCTGACTCTCCGCCATAGAAAATTGGCTCACGCATACCATCGGCTGTGCTGAAGGGGTCAAAGTGTTGTGGAATTTCTGCTCCCTCGTGCAAGTTTTTCAAACCTTCAAACCAAGGCTTTTGAAGAGATAGGTGCATCTCATGAAGCAGCGTTTCTGTACGGTCGATATATGTTTGAAAAATCTCAGGGCTTGGTATTGAGTTGTCTATTTTTCCCTTGGCCATTAAACCAATAAGGGTAGAAATTTCAGTCCGAAGAAGCCTGTCGTTAGAGTATTGGTGCTCCATATCTTCGGTGGTTAATTGGTCTTCAGTATATGTGATTAAATTGTCCCGCCAGCAAAAATAGGCGACTGCATGAATATAGCCCGGAGAAGTGCAGAGTAGTCTCAACTCTGCAAAAATCTCACTCTCTGGTCGAGCGGAACCTGGTGTTACATCATCTGAAACCATACTATATCATATCACACAGGCAAATTTTGTCACAAGGCGTTTCGTTACTGTTTGGCCGCCGGTTAGAAGCCCGGCGGTTTTGGTTTTTGGCATCGTTTGAAATTGATAACGCGGATGATGTTTTCCAATGTGGCGAGAATGATCCGGCGTGCTTTGGTATCGGGTTCGGTGGTTATCAGTTCTTGGGATAACCGATAATGCATCGCGAGCAATTCGATCTCTGAGTATTGCATCAATGTTCCAGTTGGTATGAATGTTAGCATATTGCCTCCTTATCTTTTGACCCAGCCTGTCCAGGTCTTTGACAAGAGAGGCTTCAAGTGCACAAGATGGCGAAAAGGCACCATGTTTATGGTCGCAACGAAGAGAAGAAGGGCCAGCCTTGCGCCCTTGCCTTAAGTCCGCAGCCAGATTGTGAGACAAGTTTCGATTAAAAGACTTTGTTGGTAAGTCTATGGGGCCAGAAGAGAAATGCCCTGGAGGCAGAGAGGCATCATGACCCCCGTACAGGGATATTGGCCGTTAGTGCTAGAGAGGCTCGTAAAGGCTCTTTGTCTGATACGCCTTTGGTTTTAATGCCAATTCCTGACCATCCGCACCCGCTTATCAATACCCGGCCCGCGCCAGTCCCCGCTTGCGGGGCGTAGCCGCCCCTTGGCGAAGACCCGTGTTGGGAATGACAACCGGCCTCAATCGGACGGTCTTTTAGGAAATTGCAAACGCAAGCCAATCAAAACAAAGGAGAACGATCATGGCACAAACTAAAGACCAAAATACTACAAACAAAACTAAGGCTCCGACCTATATCGCATGGAACGTCACGGGCAGTGACGATAAAACTTTCTGGCAAAAAATAGGGGCATGCTGGCCACATCAGGACGGCAAGGGCTTATCCCTTCAACTTGAAGTTCTGCCCATCAATGGCCGTGTGGTTTTACGCCAGCCTCAAGAAGAAACCGCAGAAAGCCCTAAAAAGGCTTAAAATAAGACTTTGGAGGCGCAATCTGCGCCTCCATTTTTTGTGATCACGTCACCTCACAAGAAGTTTATCTTAGGTTGCATTGTCTAAATCCAACTCCCGCCCTAGCGTCGCGTTGCAAAGTATAATTTATGGCTTGAGGGGAATTTACATGCAGTGGGAAGAATTGGTCACAGATGGGCATGTGAACGCCGCTAAAATGCGAGCATCACGACCATTCATTTTAGGCTTAGGCTTGGTAATTTTCTTGTTCGGTGGAGCGTTATTTGGAGAATATGGCCAGTTCGATCCGGCAAGCATTTCACTTAACAAAAACGAGCAACAGATCGAGACGCGCCGCGAGGCAATCGATCGGGTTTTTACCTCGATTAAACTTACCGCGCTTGATGATAACGCCAAAGCCAAACTTGCCCCTGCCTATGAGTTACCCGTAATTGTCGAGGCAATTTTGAGTGCGTTGAATGACACTGGCAAATTGCCAGATACTTTGCCGGTAGTGAGCATTTCAAAGTCAGAATTTTGGCAGTTTTCCAGTGATGTTGGTAAAATTCAACTTTTGGATGTAGGCAAGTTCAAACTGATTTCAGCTCGTGTTACCGATGAGCAAAAACAACGTCGTTATAACGTACGCGTTCCAGCAGATGAGCGGCTTTGGATCGGGATTTTCAGGAAAGGCAAGGATAGCAAGTGGCAGGCCTATAGCCTGTCTGGACGTATTGATGGCAAAGGCTTGTTGAGCGTGGAAGGGACGGATCGCCTCAATCCTGCCCGATATCCTGTAACCTTTGAAAAACTGATACCCAAGGCTTTGCTCAAACCCTCAAAAAAACAAAAGGAGAGTTGAGCCATGCCAGGTGAATTTTCTGATCTCCTAATCGGGTTTGCAATTCTTGCTTTTGTTTTTGGCCTGTTTATCTCGCAAAAGTTTCGCAGCTTTGTGGTTAGCATATTGATGTTGCCGGTGGCCTTAACTTTAAGTGTTTGGTCACTGCAAGCAGCAATTTTTTGGTGGCCAGCAAAGAAGCTAATGAAGCTGTTCCCACGCTCCAAACAGGCCAGTGGTTTGTTTGGATTTTTGATTGATTTTTTTGGCCATTTTGTGCGCCATCCTTTGGATAAGTTACTGGTCTCTGGCAAGCGCAAAGAGGTGGCTTTGCAGATTTGGCCGAAAGACAAATACCCGCAGCTTTATTGCAAAGTGCCGAGCGATATAAACCGCCCGCTTTGGGAAGATGGGCGTTTGCCAAATGGGGTGAGCATAACCTGGCTGGCGGATCGTCATGTAACAAAAGAGATGATTGCCCGTGCCGCCAAAATGGGCGTGTTGCTGTTCATGGTTCTGGCAGTGGCAACTTTTGTTG
>WFOZ01000546.1 GCA_015487825.1 Planctomycetaceae bacterium | reverse complement strand
GTGGTACACCACCCGTGTCTTCTGCTTGGGAAGGCGAAGTTGGGCGAGCACTCGCCTCCGTAAGGCTTCAGAAACGAACACGACGCGGTCGGCGGACCGGAGCGTCAGGTAGGCCATCGGCCAACGGACCGCCCGATACCACAGCAACCTCAGCCGTTGCCCCCACTTTGAGTAAATCCAAATGGGAGCGTATATGCTAAGATTCCTGACCATTACCACATGGGGAACCGGCACCATGAGGCACCCGATCTCAGCTACGGAGAAGAGCAAGTGGAACCTTCCATCTCTCAAAATCCGAGCCACCTTTCTCTGCACGAACCACCACCGGCGCCACAAAGGAGTGGCTGGGATGTCTACGACTCTCATATATATCCCATCTGGCACAGATTTGATGAGGTTGTTTTGGTATTGCTGCGACAGCAGAATATGGAATTCATGACGTGACTCTACCTGAACTAACGCTTGCAGGATGTTGCGTAAGTAGGTGTCTGCGCCGCCCCCCCGCGCCGAGAGCGCGTCTATGAGGACCTTCACGGCCCTTTGCTACCTCCGGCTCCCCACGTGGATGCAACTTGTGCTTCCGCCTGGCACTTGAAAGGTTAGCCGTCTCGCCAGCGCGCCTCGATGGATGAGAACTCCCACGTAGAACCAGTAAAAAGCGTTTACCATCTGGTCGCTCAAGGTCGGGTGGGACTTCAAGAACAAGACCAGCCAAATGACAGCAGATAAAAATGCGGCAATGAAGAAGGGGTCATTACGCCCCGTTCTGAGCATGCGACCGTATCTCAGTATGGCCGCTTGCAACATGATAAAGGCAATCAACCCAGGGATCCCCAATTCCCCGATGATCTTTAGAAGTCCCGCGTCCCGAGCCCATGAGGGTATCCCGATTGGAAGCTCTCGCCTCGTTGCAAGAAGCCTTGTTTCCTGGCCGTAAGACCCCACTCCATTGCCTGTCAAGAGACTCCCTGTCTCTCCACCCGTGAGGATGAGGTCAGCCGGTGCACCAAACATATATCTTGCTCGGTATATCCAGTCTTCAGGCACGGAGAGGTAGAATCGAGCCCTCAGAAGCAATCCTTCATCTCCCCGGCCGGGGTAACTCGTGGGATATACCGCGAGGATTAACAGGACGACCATCCCGACCACACCTGCATATGCAACAAGTCTTCCGATATTACTTATCGCATACCTCGCTGCATGGAAGAACAGGAACAGAACCAGCCCTTCTCTGCTTCCACTTATAAACAGCCCAAACAACACTACACCAGAAAAATATAAGACCGCGCCTCGCTTACCCACTGCCGTAAAATATGCCCAAACGAAAGGATACAAGAATAACAGGTAGCGGGCCCACCTTTTAGAACCGGCAAAAAATGAAGATATCAACTCAACATTTGCTAACCCAAATGAATGAATAACATGCTCTCCTTCTATAGGCAGAAGCACGCTTGACAAATAAGGTTGTGTTGCAATACCAAAGGCCTGTGTTATAAAGGCAAGCATCCCCACTAATACACTAAGAACGATCAACACTCGAATCACTCGGGACGCACGCTCGTAGTCTTTTACCCTCCAGGTGCTCGCCACATACCAACCCACACCGATCAAAGGAATTGCTAACAGATAGGATCGCAGGCCTGCCAGCGCCACGAGCCAGCTCGGTACATTTGGGTTTAGGGCTTGAATAAGTACTATGGACACATAGAGTCCCAGGGCCAACTTCAAAAGAGGGTCCATCTCCTTGCCGATACCGAGTTGCCTTCGCGACCCCAGCAGATAGGGCGCGTAAAACCGAAAGACCAAAAAGAGCAAAGAAACATCGATCGCTACCAGCAACCAGAGCTCCCCACCCAGAAGTTTCCTTATGAGATCCACAAATGTTATAACTAACAAAACAACAAGCAAAGAAAACTTCAGGCTCCTGAACATACCTGTCAATATAACCAAGCCTAACAGCGAAATCAAGGCCAAAACGAGGATAAGAGTTATTGTATCCATTGTGATTAACTATCAATTACCGGATTAGAGCCACACCCTTTCTGAACATGAGGGTTAGAGCCCGAAGGTCTGCAACTGTAGGCACAAGCAGGGTCATTGATGAAGCGTTCACGGCATGCGTCACAAATGTGAGCAACAGGACCATCGCAATGGTATCGCCGACTAGGATCGCTGCGGCAGCCCCGAGAAGCCGGAAGGGGCCGAGTAAGAGGACAAGGCCCAGCGTAGTCACACCAAGTCCCACGACCTCTCCCACCAGGACCCTTTTGGGCTTCCCTAAGCCGCGCAAGGCACTGCTGAGTACCATCCTCAGACCGGCAACTCCCCCGGCCACGACCAGGATCATCGCCGCAGGGACCGCCGGAGAGAAGGCCTTCCCGAAGAGCGCAGGAATTGCCACTGGAGCCGTGACCAGCAGTATGCCACAGACTCCCACCATGGACACTACGGTTAACCGAAGACCTTTCGCGATCTCATGGATTTGTACAGAACTTTCCACTCCCGACGCTACACGCGGGAAGGTGATCTGTCCGATGGCCTGCGGCACAATCCGGGAGATGTTGGCCCAAGCAATGGCCACGGCGAAGAGGCCCAGGGCTTGGGGGGACAAGAAAGCCGCAAGAAAGAGCTGGCTTAGCCGTCCATTTTGAATTAAGTATGTCGGGATGGAGGAGAACATTAAAGGCAACCCATACTTAACCATCGATGGCCACCAATCTATCTTTGGGAGAAATGGTCCCGGTATCTTCTTGATACTGAGTACGAAAATGCTCGCGCCCATCACCGCGTAGGCCACCAGAAATCCATAAGCTAAAACTCTTGGCGATGCCCCACTGAGAATGAATCCCAAGCCTAACACGATAAGCCATCCCAGGTTCGGAAGTATCCGCAAAAAATTCCATTCAGAGACTCGTTGAAGGGCTCTAAAGGCGCTCAACGGCATCCAACTCAACGCGAAGAGGACGAACAAACCAAGGCTGTACCAGCGGGCGGTCGTAACAACATCCGCACTTTGTGCCTGTAGCAACCACGGCAGGGCCCAGAATCCTAATAAGATAACCGGCAACCCCGTGATGAGAGCAAAACAGGTGCCGGAGATCCAGTATTGCCTAGCATACCCTGGAGACCGGCTTGCAAAGAAAACCACCGCTTCGGACAATCCCACAAGAGCAAGGGTTGCAAAAAATGCGCCCCATAACTGGATCGCAGCCAATTCCCCCCTACCGGCGGGACCCAGCAGCCGTGCGGCGAGGACCCCTGTCAGAAGACCAAGAACATTTAGGAAGCCCGCAGTCCCCACAGTCACCAGGACTTGGGCGCCAAAGCTGTGGCCGGGTCTTGACATATGCTTTAAGACTTTTTGCATAGAAGATTAAAGGTCATCCGCTTTGCAAGGGCAATGAGCCTACCAAGGTCCTGGGGCATCATCCAATACCCTATAAACCCCCGCTTCAACGGCCGGAACCTGCTAAACCCACACGCCTGCAACGCTTTGATGAGTTCCTGAGGATGAATTTTCAACCTCGCAAGGTGTGGATAATTGACCTCTATGATTAGATTCAGCTTCGCGTTACGGCGGCTCAGCTCCATCATACCCCTCAACGCCTGAATCTCGGCACCCTCAATGTCCATCTTTATAAGATGGATCTCAGGCCACCCAATCTCGCGAAAGTAGTCGTCCAGACTGATTGCCTCCACTTCTATGCTATTTCCTTCTTTTCCATAGCCTCTGTCGTCCGCGATCCTTGCAGACACTGTACTCTCAGAGGGAGAGAGGAAATGAACAGATCCTTTTCTATCACTAATGGCCTTCGGCACAATAGTCACAATCTGGTCCAGTCCGTTAAGGATTACATTATGCCGTAGCACTTCGCACGTTGAAGGCTCAGGCTCAAAGGCATACACCCGACCCGTAGGTGCTACGGCTCTCGCTGCCAGAAGAGTAAAATAGCCAATGTGAGCCCCTAAGTCGACAAAGGTCATCCCCGGTTTTAAGATTCTGAGAACCTCTTCAGTCGTCTCAGGCTCATATTCCCCATTCAGCAAAAGCGTCGTGATAACACCTTTATCCTGTGGACGGTATGTGAGTATACCTCCTCGGAACTCAATGCGACCGTCTGATTCGAGAGATATCAAGTGTTCGAGAGTATGTAGCCTCCGCTCCACCCTCCGGAGCAGGTCGCCTACTACCTGGTCCACTAGAGGGATATGCACAATGAAGGAGCGCACTAGTCTACGTATCCAAATGTACAACGGTGTCAGCAACCGACGAACCCATCCCTTCGTTGCAATAGACATATCAGCTATGTTTTTACAATCCGGCTTACATCCAGAACGTACATCTGGCGGCTGCCTTCATGCGCAGAGTCTATGCAAACGAACCGACCATCAGGGCTCCAGCGCGGGTGTAAATCGCATCGAGCTGGCCCAGTCAAATTCGGTGGTGAGTAGAACCGCCCCAGAACCACCTTCTGCTGTGTCTCCCAGTTGTATATGAATAGAGTACGATAGTACTTATTATCCGGGTATGTATCACCTAAAAGCCACACTCCATCCCGAGAAAAGCTCATGTGAGGATTCTCTCGTATGATCCCTACTGCAACTGGTATCCACTCTCCGCTGCGATCATCGAATAACCGCAAGTACTCGCTTAAGACCCTTTGTCGCACTAAACTTCTCAAGTGATATGGCGTCCAATTCCATACCTTTCTCAGAAGCCTCAGTCCCAAAGACGTTCGACCGGAAATTTCGTCATCTACACTGCCAATCCGGCTCCAAGCCAGGATCTGTCGCGCATTGCGCCAACAATAATGAGATATTTTCCCTTCAGCAACTAAAAATAGCTCCGAACCGTCAACGTTAGCAGTAAACATCCTTGTATAATAACCATCCTTTGTCTCAAATCGGTGCATAAACAAAAATCTGGTACAATCAGGATTTATCAGTAGATGCTCAATCCAATGCTTCCTAGCTCCTACCATGACAGGTCTTTTACGAAACTCTATCACCTGTGAATATGAAATAATTAGCTTAAACTTGCCGGTTGAGAGATCCACTAAATAAATACCGTCATTCTCCGGGTCGAACTCCATCACCTCATCCCCACATTCATAACCATACCCTATGCGCACTCGATGCAGCCATCCAAAGTTAACGCTTAAAGCAAAGTGACCATCAGGGCTAAGTGCATATATCGGCTTGTTTAACACTTGCATCTTTCCGGTACTGATATCTAATATAATAGACACCAATTGATTTTCAGCACAATCATTGTATATTATACATCTCCCGCTTTCGGTGGAAGGCACCCATTGCGCTCGAGCACCTAGCTGCCAATTCCAAGCCCTAGTTTGAGCCACAGGTTCAAAATGGTACTCCCGTTCCAAATCAATCACTCCTATGGTGGCTATATCACCCTGTTTCGGCATTCGTTCAGCAAAGTCTACCTCCATTGCCAACATATATCGTCCACTTTCATCCCAAGGGCATACATCGTAATACCCAAAGAAATGATGCTTTGGACCGTGTGTTACAGCCTTATTCGGAACAGTAATAATCCCATTCATATACCAATCTCCTCTACAGTCACTATAAAGCACTCAGAGCATGTTTGGAAATTAATTTGCCGATAACTGCAATCTTTTCAGCATAATTTGGATGAAGGCGATTTTCACCATGGCAGCACTGTGTTCATCCCAGAATTCAAAATCCTTACTCAACCGCCGAT
>WFOZ01000545.1 GCA_015487825.1 Planctomycetaceae bacterium | reverse complement strand
TAATAATAATAATAATAATAATAATACCGCTCAGACGCACTAAACTGAAAAACATCTACAAACTCCCTGAAAGAAAACTGGTTGGCTGATCTGTAATAAGATGAAGCATTAAAAGCTCCACTTGATCGCAGCGAACTCTTAATCAGCCATCACTTATCTGGCAGTTTAACTGAACGGGTTTCTTATTAACAGAGTTGCAATGAACATGACCAGGGGCAGGGGCAGTTTTTTCTTTTTTCGTTGAAATCCCATATTTTGGCGGAAAATGCAGGAATGACGCAATAAATATCCCTTTCAGCCGGGTCATTCAAATAACTTATACTTTATTGAAACGCGGAATATGTTCTTGGATAAACAATGTGACGAATTTGGCCAAAGTTTATGAAGCCGTTAGTGGAAAGACTTGCTGATGGAGACCCTCAAGCCTTTCAGGTTTTTTATGATCAATTAAGCCAACGACTTTTTCGGTTTCTTCTTGCTAAAACAAAATCGTACGATCTGGCTGCGGATGCTTTGCAGGAAACTTTTTTACGTACGGTCAAATTCCGAGAGCAACTGCGTAAGGTGAATAACCTGGATGCGTGGGTGTTTACAGTCGCTCGACGTGAAGCTAATCGTATTCTTACCCAGTCCAGCCAGAGGCGATACTGCAGTTTAAGTGAAACAGAAAGTTTTCAATCTTTCGCAAAGCCTGTTCAAATTGAACTGGGGCTTCGAGAAGAACTTGAGATCGCACTGGCGATATTAACAAATTCAGAGCGAGAAATTATAGAGCTTCATATTTACGGCGGTTTGAAGTTTCGTGAAGTTGCAGAAGTGACCAAAACACCGCAGGGAACTGTGGCGACACGTTATCGAACCGCGTTGGTCAAACTCCGCAAGCATTTGGATCGCACAGCGGAGCCAGTCACAAAGCCGATCAAGGAGACGAATCAATGAAAGAACAGGATGATCTTGTTGCATGGTTGGAGGCACGTGTACCGCGTAAAGTTCCAGCCGAGTTATCAACATCGATCCGGGCAACTATTGTCGCAAAACTTTCTGAAATTGCGCCCGAGCCTTCAATACATTCTGAATCAGGTGCCGATTCTGTTGATCGCGTAAATTGCTATAAACCTTCGTTGGAAATGATTACCGTTGCGTTGATTTTCATTTGCCTGGGACTAAACGTTGTTGTTGGTTGGAGTAGTGATTATCGTATCCAAGCTTTAGTTGGGGATGATAGCGAGCAATATTTTAATGGAACAAGGCCACCAGCGACCGACCAACTGACGATCAAAGATTTTGGCAATTCTACTGCATTTGAAATCAATATCAGTCTGATACAACAGGAATTAAATCATGAGCAACACAAACTCTACAAATCCAACACCCTCAGCAGGCAATATAAAACAATCAGTCCGTCCGAAAAGAAAACTCTGGAAGAAAGCCTTGATCCTGCTGGGACTGCTACTGAGCCTCGCATTAGGATACAACGCTTTTCAAAATTGGCAGGCAAGTTTACAGCTTGAAGCTCGACTGGAAACTCTTCGCAAAAATGGTGAGCCACTCACGCTGAAAGAACTGGACAGCAAAGTGCTTCCCAAAGAAGAGAACGCGCTAACATGGATCCGACGTGCCAAACCGCATACCGAGGAGCTTAACAAACTACTCTTTGATTACATACAGTCCGATGAATACAGTTCGCTTCGTCCCAATGCTGAGCAAGTAAAAATGATGGAAGAGGCATTTGCAGTTCACAAAGAAGCTTTTTTACTTTATGCACGAGCAGCCAAGTGCCCTGGCTATCAATCCGATTGGCAAATAATTGGAACGCGACCTTCCGAAGCGTTGGGAGAACATCTGGAAAACGTTCAGGAAACAAGAGCGATCATGCGCCATTGCTTGTCTCGTGCCAGTTTGTTGATGGCACAAGACAAGTACGACGAAGCGTTGACGCAAGGACTACAGATGCTCGCGTTATCACGGCATGCCGAATCTGAACCAATGGTGATTAGCTATTTAGTGAGTATCGTATGCAGAAGAATGGGCCTAAAAGTGATTACTACTGTACTGGAACGTAGTTCATTAAACGAGAAGCAACGAGACAAAGTTGATCTGGCGATTGCAGCATGTGAATCCAACCGTGGTTTAAAACATGCCTTGGATTCCGAGCGAATATTTGGGTTAGCGTCATTGCGCTCACACCTTATAAGAACCCGCTTCATATCGCTTGTGACATGGAACTTCAATCGAGAAGCATGCAACTACCTTGACCTGATGGAAGCCATGGACCATCTATCTTCACGATCATATTTTGAAATTATTGATGAGATAAACAGATTGAAGAAGAGAGATTTTGGCCTGCAGACAACCAATGTATTTCCCTTAATTGTCGATACTCAAATCGCTCACAACAAAGCATTGGCTCTAGGACGCAGTGTGCGATTACTAAATGCCTTGCAACGCAAGTATCCCCAAGGAATACCCGAAAAGATTCAACCCAACGATTATCCTGACAACTTAAACTTCTGGCAGGATCCCTTTAATGGAAAGTCTTTAATTGTTCATACATCAGCCGACTCCATCTTTGTGTATTCAGTCGGTGAGAATGGCACAGACGATGGAGGTAGCTTGGATGATGGTAAGGATCAGGGAATTCAAATCAAATTGCAAAAACGAATATCACAACGCTCCCCTGAAAATTAACTACTTCGATTCCTGAAACAATTGATGTTTTTTATCGCCGCGGGCGTGGACGTAGGCGATTAGATCGAGGATTTCTTCTTTGGTTAACTTATTCAGTAACGCTTCGGGCATGATCGACACTTTCGAGGTTGCCTGATCATCGATGTCATCTTTATTGATGACGAGCGGATCAGCCTTGGCGAGTGGATCGACCAGCAGTTTGACGATATCGTCATTCTCTTCAAGAAGCATCCCGGTCACCACTTTGCCGCTTGCCAGAACGAACGTGTTCGATTGATATTTTTTGTCGATATCTTTGGAGGGATTGACCAATGACATCAAAATATGATCCAGTCTGTTTTTCTTATCTTCTGTTTTGGTCAGATCGGGGCCCAGTTCGCGTCCTTCGGATCCCATTTTATGACACGCCAGGCAGTTGGAGAACTTGAACAGTTCCTTGCCAAGATCGTAATTGCGACCGGCTGGCATTTCCTTCACGGCGTCAGCCAGGTCTTCGTATTTCCATTCGGTGTTGCGAGCGACAAACTTCAACAGTTCGTCTTTCACTTCCATTGAATGAGCCTTGGCGTATTCCTCTGGGTTTTTCAAGTATTCTTCCACATTATCAACCACATACAATGCCCCGTACATTCGCCGCCAGTGACCGGGGTACGTGCAGACATACGGATAAATTCCCAGTTTTTTTGGAACATTGAATAACAACGACTGATTCTGTCCCGGTTCGAGCAATTTACTGGCGAGCAGAATTTTGTCTGATTTCGGAATGTAACCTCTCGCTTTTGCATCGGCATCACGTGCAGTTTTTTCTGCCAGCACTCCCACTTCTTCTAATGCTCCGGGGAGAACAAATGCCAGGTTGTGAGGCATGTGGTCGGAATTGGAAAAACGGAACTCAACAGGTTTTCCCGCTAGCACAATAATCTGTTCTTTATCGTAAATCATCCGCGCGGGAACGGTGCCGATGGCGATGATTCGTACATCCAGATTTTGAAGACGTTTATCGATCGATGCTTGCTGCTGAGCAGGTAACTTCGAGGCTAAAGCTTTAGCGAATTTCGACGTATTCAAAGCAAACGTCTTCGTACGTGCCTTAGCGGTAAGTGAGCTGAGATATTCAATCAGGTTATCGACCAAAGGACGGATTTCTTTATTGCTCCATGATTTTTCAGGAATGGTTTGCAAGACGGTGATTGCCGCTTTGCGATTTTTTCCTGCTTTGACCAGCTTGGAAAGATCAATGAATTTCTCTGCCTGATGCCCCGGAATCGAAGCGAGTGATCGAATCGCGATATCATGAATCGATTCACTTCCCGGAATGGAAAGAGAATCCGGCGAAATTTTCTTTTTCTTAAAACCGGGGCCGGACCAATGAACTTTCAAGCCGTCACCGCCGCCGTTATCAAAATAAGTTAAGACGATTGAATGCAGGCCAGGAGAGAGAGAAACGGTCCCCTTCTTTTCAGACATGCCATGCAAGCCATCGTTGTTCACGACCATCTTCCCGTTGATATAAATCCGCGATCCATCATCAGAGGTAACGTAGAAAGTATATTTCCCCTGTTTTGGGGCTTCAATTGTTGCAGTAAACTTGTTTGCAAACCGATCTTTTTTCTTACCGGCTGGAACGTACATCGAAATTTCTGAGAGAACTGTCGATGCTACCGGCTTCATTTTATTAAGCGTTTCTATCGCCACGTTGGATGCACTCGGGTAATAG
>WFOZ01000544.1 GCA_015487825.1 Planctomycetaceae bacterium | reverse complement strand
TTTCAAGACAGCCAGTACGTCCTGAACGCCACTCGGTTGACCGGGAACTCGAGAGGTCATCATTGTTGAAATCGAATTAACTCCCATTGTCACAGAACTGATATCAGAAAGTTTGATATTCGATTTGCCGGTTAGCAGAGCGGCCTGTTCGGTATTCTCGAACTCTTCCAGGCGTTGTTTGACATCCGGATTTTTTCGTAATTCATCTAAGTCGAGCCGAATAATCAATTCCAGATTTGGAGGAAGATATACCAGATAGGAAGCAGCCTTCTTTTTTCCGGTAAACTCGCCATTGGAGATCAAAAAGCCGACCAGTCCCACGAGCAGCATTACCGCAATACCACCACCAATAATGCCGAAGATCATGCCGTTATTATTGGGACGGGATTTTTTCTTGGTTTTCTTTTTTGACTTTGCACCGCGGCTACTGCTTCGTCCAGAGGATGTGACTCTCTTTTTACTGGAACGGGCAGGGGGGAGCTCATCGTAATCGTCGTAGTCATCAGAATAATCTTCTTCAAACTCGCCCAGGTCTGAAAGAAAATCGTCATCATCCGGCTCATCGATTTTCAGCACGAATGGCTTTTGGCATTTGGGGCAACGTGCTTTCTTGCCCAGTTTGTTCCTGTCTCTGATTTTGAGAGTCGCAGAACAGTTTGGACAACTGACAGAAAATGAAGAGGCCATCAGGTCGCCTTCTTTTTTAATTAGTGATGGAATTCCTGATTGGACTAAGCCTCAACCGGTGGGCTACATCCAACCTTCGGGAATATTACATGGAATTGAGAGAAATTCCCTTGGGTAGCAACGACCGATTGTCGCTTTTGTTCACTTAAATCGCAAGAGTTCTCAAAATATGACCGAATTTTTCTGCAGTGAACCCGATTTTCACCTGCTCAATTCTCGCTGCTCGCAAGCAAAATCACAAAATTCCAGAAGTCGTAATCTCTATGCCTGATTGAAGCTGCGCCAATTTTGTTTTCAATCTTTCAGTTTGATTCTCAAAGTGCTATTGACGGTTTGATTCGATTGATTAAATTGGGGCTAAATGGTGAGAAGTGGGAGAGAGTGGGGCCAGTGGCATTTACCGGAACTTTTGATAGAACGATTGACGACAAACATCGTATTGCAATCCCCAAAGCAATGCGAGATGAATTCATAACTGGTGATAATAAAAGGATTTACGCTGCACCAGGTAATGATAAATGTATTGCAGTTTATTCTGAAAAATCTTTTGAGGAATACGCTGAAAAGCTGAAACAACTCTCATCTGCACGATCAGAAGTGCGTAATTTTCTACGAATTTTTTATTCTCAGGCCGAAGGAGTGGAGCCAGATAAACAGGGAAGAATTCGCTTGCCGGGCCGGCTTGTTTCGTTTGCCCGATTAGAGTCGCAAGTGGTGCTTGTTGGAGTTCGAGATCACGCGGAAATCTGGGAGAAGTCTCGTTGGGAAGAGTTGCTCACAACTCATGCCGAAGACTTCGATGCCCTGGCTTTGGCTGCGATGGAATCGGAAGCTTCTTCCTCCCCCAAATAAATCAGACAATTGCATATTATGAAAATTCCCGTTGCCTTACCGGGCAGTGTGGATTTGGGCTCGAATGGATACACATAGCCCAAGCGGGCTGAGCGGTCGACGCCGTCGCAGCATACGATACCCCGCAGAGAAGGATCTCTGCGGGGTATCTTTGATTCTCCCCTCAGGTTCAGCTACCTTGTACAGCGAACCATCAAGCCTGCATAAGCTGGAATATCCAGAGGGAGAACAATAATGTGCTATTTATCATCACAACATGGAATTTACAGCATTATATTGCTGATCTTGTGTGGCTCGAACGATATCACTTTAGCGGATCGCAAACCGAATGTGTTGATGATTGTCAGCGATGATCAGGGGTATCGCGATCTGGGATGTTTTGGTAGCGATGAAATCAAAACGCCGAATCTTGACCGCCTGGCTGCTGGCGGCGTTCGTCTGACAAGTTTTTATGTTACCTGGCCAGCCTGCACACCTTCTCGTGGTTCATTGCTCACGGGACGCTATCCGCAACGCAACGGCATTTACGATATGATTCGTAACGAAGCTCCCGATTACGGTTACGAATATAAACCGAAAGAATACGAAGCAACTTTCGAGCGAATCGGCGGGATGGAAACGCAAGAGGTCCTCATTCCGAAATATCTCAAACAGGCCGGATATGTCAGCGGTATTTACGGGAAGTGGGATCTCGGGATTCATAAACGCTACCTGCCGTTAGCTCGCGGGTTCGATGACTTTTACGGCTTCGTCAATACAGGAATCGATTACTACACTCACGAGCGATACGGCGTTCCTTCGATGTATCGTAACAACCAGCCGACCACCGAAGATAAGGGAACGTATTGTACAACGCTGTTTGCCAACGAAGCGGTTCGTTTTTTGCAGCAGCATCACGATGAACCATTCTTTTTGTATGTTCCATTCAACGCGCCGCACAGTGCTTCGAGTCTCGATCTGAAAATACGCACCGGTGGGGCACAGGCACCTGAAAAGTACAAAAAGATGTATCCTCAATGGAAAGAAGAATATGTAAAACGCCGTCGGGCAGGAAAATACGGTGGAGAAAACGCACTGGTCGCCACCAAAGAATGTCGGCGGTTGCGTTACGCGGCTTCACTGACCTGTATGGATGAAGAAATCGGA
>WFOZ01000543.1 GCA_015487825.1 Planctomycetaceae bacterium | reverse complement strand
TGACGAATGACCTGCCATTGACGATCTGTAAGGTTACTGGGATAATCTCTGCATTCCATGCTACGGCTCCTTCTTCCTTGATTGAAAGCCAAACGAAAAGGGAGTCGTAGCAAATTTTCAAGATTATGGCAATTTTAAAACACCTTCTTAGGCGTTAGGAAAGCTAAATCTGCGATATTTCAAAACAATTCGTAACTATTCTTTTGAAATATCCGGTCACTTTTGAGCAGCATTTCATCGATATGGTCCTGACGCCTATCTTACTTTCGTGCTGAAGAAAAATCGTTTGGAAAACTTCTCAAGATCCTGAAGTCTATTCAGTTCTGTCAATTCTCTTTTTCCCGTTAACCGGTTGGCGGTGTTGTGATGCACGACTCTTATTTTCTGTAGATCGAATCGTTCGATTAACGCAACCGCGACTGCGAATTGAGTTCGATCTTCAGGGTAACTCGGGGAATTGGTTTCTTCAAACGAGAACCGATGGCAATCGAGTTTTCTCCAGGAATGCTCAAACACCGGGGCGGCGAGCAGGTGTTTCATTTCATCAGGAATTTTATCCACTTCTGATTCATCAACAAAAAAAACAACGCGCGCCCCGCGTGCAGAATATAATCCCCAACCGGGCCAGATGTCGCAGAGATCGAACCATTCGGTAGCGGAGAAAATCAAAGATAGCGTCATCACGTAAGCGGGCCAGCGTGTCGGTTTATTTGCCGGCTGTGCTTCTGTTATTCGAGCATGTTTTTCACTTCGAGCAGGCCAGAACAGGATACTGTTTTGCACGATAAAAAAAATATTCCACATCAGAACCGGCGTTTGATGATTCAACCCCCAGGGACCGAGTGCCAGAAATAACGCGATGTGCATCAGGTAACTGAACAGTAAGCCGACAAATCGGCTGCGAGGAATCAGCAATAATATCGCAAGCAGAAGTTCAAACAGAGGAAAACAGAGCACGATTCCCCAGCGAGCCTGCTGCGACCAGCCTGGCTGAAGGTGCAGCGCCTGCAATAAACCATCCAGAATGATCTGTCCATACGAATTGGCAAACGAAGCATCCAGTTTGGAAACCGCAGAATAAAAGTAGATGCCGATGGTCAAATACTGCATCCATCTGAGCGACTGCTCACGTTTCATCACCCCAAGACAAAATGCATACAGAATCGCCTGCCAAATCCAGGTTTGAAACCGGTGCTGATCGAACAGAACGAGCCAGATCAATCCGATCCCCAGAAATATCCAGGCGGTTCGTGAAAATTTCGAGCTCTCTTTTTGTATGAACCACGACAGAGCAACCAAAACGGCTGCAATAATCACACAACCAAGCCCCAGCCATTCAATCCAACCCGGCAAATTAACAAGCCCGCTGAAAAAAGGAACACGCGGATAAACATGCGATGTTCCCCATAAATGGCGAGTCAGCAGCATCTCAATGCCAAGCATCAAAATCGTCACAATTTCAAGCAAACGTAATCGCATGAGGCAGGCATCGGTTCGGGGGAAAAATGAGGGCGGTTGCAGAGTACATTGTAACGCACCCGATTGATTATTGACAATCAATCACCGTGGGCAAACAACCGGAAAGGTGCGTCACGACGCACTCTCAACTTACCAGTAAGCTGCTGTAAGGTAGGCAATGTCACTTCCTGGAGCTTGATACACTGTGAAGCCGCCGCCTCGATCTGACATCAGCACCTGAAATTCATGCATCTTTGGATCATATTTCCACTCAACAGCAGAAAACCGGTTTGCAAACATTTCAGAATTCATTTCCGCCATTTTGTTGTAGAGTGGACTGTCAATATTTTCATGCCAATCATTTCTATTTACATCTTTCAAGCGATTCAAATCGGGCCGGATTGAACGCATCTCTTCAATCCATGCTTTAAGCCTGGGAGTGGTAACAGAAAAGCGTGCAATATATCCGCCTGCGTTTCTGTGTAAAACAATATTCCTGGCGCTGTCAGGCAACTTGATGTAAGGATCATGATTAATCTCTGAAGCAGCCTCATATTCAAATTTTCCGTAGCGAGCCAGATCGATGAGAAATGTTACGCCGATACAAGATGGAATGAATAACAAAGCTGCTGCAAAGATTGATTCCAGAAAAAATCTCCTGCGTCTGGCAGTGACATTAAGAATGATCAAGGAGATGACAAATATTACAACAGTGATCTGAAATGGCAGTACACCAGAAGCAAACATAAAGCATCATTCCTTTGAATAAAAGGGGTAACTATTCAGCAATGTTTGGTTATTGCAGAAATTAATGTTGTTTGTAGGGTCCGCTACAGACCACCGCAGAAATAGGAGGATCTACCTCTCATCGTGGCCCGCAATAGCGGACCCTACGCCAACGCTGAATAGTTCCCTTAAGCGTTTATCCCAAGAGCAACAAGACCTATTAATATCCAAGTCAGACCAGAAAAAACAGCTACAGAGATGAATAAACAGTTTCTTCTTATCGATAATGTTGCCATTATACCCAAAAGAACCACACTCAAAATGGTTCCAGAAATTCGATTTGCAGGTGAAACATCAGCCATTAAAATAATTGGCCCAAGCAAGATGTAAATCTCAAAATCAAAATCTCTTTGGTATATGTATTCCCAAAGTAATAACAAAAATAATATAACGAATACGGTAGCTAATAATGAAATCTTAGAATGCAACATTATGGCCTCTGTTTTATAAAATTAAGGATTTTTCTCACATTTATTTCCATTGTTTGGAATAAAAGGGGGCAGGTCTCTTTTTTCTTCCCAAACGTAATCGCATGAGGCAGGCATCGGTTCAGCAATAGTAGGGTACGCTGTGCGTACCGCGTTTATGGGATAAGAGATGCAATAATGGCAATGATTGTTTTATGTTGGATATCGCAATTGGTACGCACAGCTACGGTGCTACGCAACCCAACCGCTAAAAGCGGTCGGACTACCCTCTGTTGAGAAATATTAGCAAAATTCCTACGCCGATCACAATAATTCCCAGGGTCACGCCATGAGTTTTCGCCTTGGGGAATTCAGAAAGATCGACGATTAAAGCAGAGTTCTTCGGATTTTCAGGGTCATAGAAAACATCAACGGTTTCCCCTTCCGGAAATCTTGACTGAATTTCCTCGCAAAGGGCTTTGGTGTTCGGCTCGATGAAGGATATCCTTTTTGAAACGTACTCGACCCCCTTCAAGGAGTAATGATATTCGACGAAGAGACTGCAATCATTCGATGTTGCCCGATATTTGACAAGATGAGACTTCACCATTTTTGCCTTCGTCTGCAACCATGTTTCGCTTGCGAGTTTCATTTTATGCAGATCAACAATCGATGAGATGATGACAATCAAGCCACATGGGACGATAAGAAGCCCAACAATGAAAGGGAGAGTGAAATCGAACATTTGATGAATCCTGTAAATAAAAGGGGTCAGGGTGTGCCGGGATAAACCGGTTTGGGGTAGAGAATGAAAGTTTCTTACGAGGAAGATTTAGCCAATCACTTCGGCCTTCCGCGGAGGGGCGGTTGCGGTAACGC
>WFOZ01000542.1 GCA_015487825.1 Planctomycetaceae bacterium | reverse complement strand
TGACGAATGACCTGCCATTGACGATCTGTAAGGTTACTGGGATAATCTCTGCATTCCATGCTACGGCTCCTTCTTCCTTGATTGAAAGCCAAACGAAAAGGGAGTCGTAGCAAATTTTCAAGATTATGGCAATTTTAAAACACCTTCTTAGTATTCACGATTTGTTCAACAACGCCCCTGCTGGTAACAGTGTTGCAGAACTCTGTTTGTATCCGGTCCAGAAATTGCCCGGCAGTTCCCCGATCTACTCTTTATCGCCTGTCCGGCTTACTTAAAGATGATAGCTTTAACAGAAGAAATCAAGTCTTGGGGATGATATTAAGATTGTCAGTTCTATACATGCGAGACTTTCGCTTGCAGCAATTCTGTTGTAGGCTGGTGTGAATTGCCAGGAAGAAATTGAAGATTTCAGGCAGTCTGGTAAAGAAAACAACCATTTCGCTTACTCAATTCGAGAGGAAATATTGATGAGAATGACAGGCTTTCTTTTGATTGTGATGCTGTTTGGCCTCACTTGCCGTGCTGTTGTGGCAGAACCACCCGTTTCAAAATGCAAGACGGCATTAGATGATTACGTCTACCAGGATGATCCCACTTATAAATGGGAAGTGGTGAAAACGGTGGAAGAGAAGCTTTCCAATACTTATATGATTAAGCTGACTTCACAAACCTGGCGAACCAAAAAAGATGTCGATCGCCCGGTCTGGGATCACTGGCTTGTTATTGTCAAACCGAAGGAACTGAAAACAGAGAAAGCATTTATTTTAGTTGGCGGTGGAAAAACCGGACGCCCTGCTCCCGGTGGTGCAGATGGAATGACTAAATTGATTGCAGAATCAACAGGCAGCATTGTTGCAGAGTTGAAAGCGATCCCGAATCAGACAATTATCTTTCATAACGATGGCACGCCGCGTGTTGAAGATGACTTGATTGGCTATTGTTGGGCTCAGTATTTAAGTACGGGAGATGTCACCTGGTTGCCTCGACTTCCGATGGTAAAATCTGTTGTCAAGGCAATGGATTGTATGCAGGAATGGGCTGAAAAGCAGGATAACAAAATCGAAGGCTTTGTAATCGCAGGGGCATCGAAGCGAGGTTGGACAACCTGGATGACAGGAGCGGTTGATAAACGGGTTCAGGCGATTGTGCCGATTGTTATTGATGTCGCCAACACCGGGCTTTCGCTTCAGCACCACGCAGAAGTTTACGGATTCTGGGCAGAGGCAATTGGAAATTACTATCAGCATAAACTGCTGCAACGCTCCGAACATCCGCGGATGAAGGAAATTTATGAAGTGGTCGATCCGTATTATTATATTGATCGCCTGACGATGCCCAAGTATGTGCTTAACGGAAGTGGAGACCAGTTTTTCTGTCCGGATTCGTCGCAGTTTTATTATGCGGACCTTAAAGGAGAAAAACTGCTGAGGTATGTTCCGAATGCAGATCACTCGCTTAAAGCCCCTGATGCGATCACCAGTCTGATCGCCTGGTATCAGATGTTCCTGACGGACCGCGCGCGTCCCAAGCCAACCTGGAGTTTCGAAAAAGATGGTTCGATCCGCGTTCATAGTGATCTCCAGCCACGCAGCGTTCGCTTGTGGCAGGCAACCAATCCGAAAGCACGCGATTTCCGTTTGAAAACGATTGGCAAGGCTTATAAAAGTACGGTGCTGAAACGGAATAAAGATGGTTCCTGGAAAGGTAGTGTTCAGGAACCGAAAGAAGGCTGGACTGCTTTTTTTGTTGAGTTGGAATACGCATCCGGGGGAATTTTTCCACTGAAAACAACAACAGCCATTCGCGTGTTACCCGATGTGTTGCCCTTCAAAGGGATCGATTTGAAAACGGTCCCCTACGAACCATTGATGAATAAGAATGACAATTCGAAAGTGAGTCAGACTGATATTCCTCTCAAAAAAAAATAGTAATCCCTCCTCCCAGACATGGTGGAGTTTATGTTGTCGCCCATCGCGGAGTGCATCAGGGAATCCCGGAAAACTCGATTCCCGCATTCCGCAAAGCGATAGAACTGGGTTGCGACTACGTTGAAATTGATGTCCGTACCACCAGAGACGGTCATTTCGTCATCATCCATAACGCCACCATTGACGCCTACATTCCAGGGCGCAAAGGGCGTGTTGATGAAATGAGCCTTGCTGAGATTCGCAAACTGGATTTGGGCGTTAAATACGGGCCGAAATGGAAGCAGACCCGTATTCCGACTTTTGAAGAAGTGCTTGTTTTATGCAAAGGGAAGATCGGGATTTATCTCGATTTGAAATCGGCTCCCGTTGCTGAACTGGTCAGGCTGATCAAAAAGCAGGAGATGGAAAATTCTGTTCTGTGGTACGGTTTGCCGAAAGATCTGGGCGAAGTCAAACTGCTTTGCAGCGATTGTGTTCCTATGCCCGATCCTTATTATGAAGTCCTGCTTCCCTCGATGCTGAGAAGTTTTCGGCCTCGTGTTATTGCCAGCAATTTCGAGACGGTCACTCCCTCATTTCTGAAAAAATGCCATGCCGCTGGAGCGATTGTGATAGCAGATAAAGCAGACCCCGACCCGCAGTCGTGGGAGAAAGCAATTTCAATGGGACTGGATGGCATTCAGACAGATGCCCCTCGAAAACTGATTGAATATCTGAAACGCCGAAAGAAATTGGGCTCGTCGTAAGATTAATGGCTGTTGATAGAAAATAAGGTTCATCCGGCTAAGGCGTGCATTGGATGAGCTCAAGTCAAAAAAGCCACGGGTGAACCCAGCACGGCTGGTTCATTTTGATAGCCGTAACCAAACTGATATTTTTTAATGTTTGCGAGCCGTTCGCAAACTTTTACCGTAACTATTCAGTGAGTTCTCATCCCTTTACTGTACTTCATCTGCTCATCAGCAATAACGCAAGGAACAGTAAGAAGAAATTGAACGACAGAGAGACAAAGACTTCAAAAAAAATAATCTCGCAAAGACGCGGAGACGCAAAGAGTTTCCCACATCACGCTCTAAAACAAATGAGACTCGAATGAACGAATGAAACCACCTGAGAAAACTTTTTTCTTCTTTTTTCTCTGAGCGAAACGTCGTCAAGCGAAAAAGTAAAGTGATATAGTAGACCTGCGAGAGATCAGCCTGCGAGAAAGATTTTTGAGACAAATAACAGACTAAAGTGTGAACATCAACAGAACGGATTTATTTCGCTGAATAGTTACCTTTTACCGCTAGTAATACGGATTTTCACGGATGTAATATTATAATATATTTTTTGTACGATGGCTTTCCAAAGCCATCGGAATCAGTTCTGTTATACTTAGACGGTTTGGTAAAACCGTCCTGCTGATTCATTTTCTGGTTGCGGCTGTGCTGTGCTGTGCCTGGCAAAACAGTGTTATTTGCGTCTGTGTGATTATTTTTCCTGTTTTTGTTGATTGGTAATTTATCCTGTAATATATTTCAGTAGCCGGAGATTAAGGAGAACTGATTGACTGGTGGTGAGTTAAAAGTGATGTTAATTGGTAATGTCCAGATGCTCTCACCCGGTCCTATTCTCTTTGGCTTGCCAATCAACGAATTATTTGTAAACATCACAGATCGATTATAGACTATTCTTGCCTGCGGGTAGTTTACATTTCTTTGAATCCATTACTTCAGATAAACCAACTTGGGGCGAGAAACAATGGATGATGCTTTTTTAGCAATTGCTTTGCTGGCGTTGGCCACAGTACTAATTGTCGCTGAGATTTTTATCCCTTCGGGGGGAATCCTGGCGCTGAGTATGTTTGCCAGTCTCTTTGCTGCTTTTTATTACGCCTGGGCAGCCTGGTGGGAAAGCAACCCAACCATGTTTTGGGGCTTCACTGCTTTTGCAGTCGTCGTGATCCCCAGTGTCACGATACTGGCTTTAGTCATACTCCCCAAGACAAAATTTGGAAAACGAATCCTGTTGGCCGGCCCCAGTGAAGAGGAAGTTGTTCCGTTTGCCAAGGAAGAAGAAAGGCTCAACGGATTTGTCGGGCTAATTGCAAAGACAATTACTCCCTTGAATCCAAGTGGAATGGTCTCCATTGACCGTGAGCGAATTCACGCTTACAGCGAAGGGCTTATTATCGAATCCGGCGTCGATGTCAAAATAATTAAAGTAACCGGAACGCGGGTGCTTGTTCGAGAAGCTCGTGCTGATGAAAAACCATTGGAGGTTGTAGAAACAAATTCGACACCTGAGGGCGACTCCTCTGCTTCACCAAAGAGAGCAGCTCCAGATGGCCCTCTCGATTTTGAAATCTCAGATACCGAGTGATTTTTGAATTACCAGCGAACGGCACGGTTTTTCTTTTTCGGGAATCTTTGTTGCTATGGAGCACTCGAACAATTACTGTCACGTTATATGAACTCAACAGAAAACAGAATCAGCCGCACGGCGCTAGCCGCGGTTCTTTTGTATTACTAACGGTAAAAGTTTGCGAACGGCTCGCAAATTTTAGAAAAAATATCAGTTTGGTTACGGCTATCAGAATGAACCAGCCGTGCTGGGTTCTATGTGGTGGTTCATTTACCGTTGAATGGCGGCTAATAAAAAATTGAAATCGGACAGTTATTGTTCGAGCCTCAATTTTTTAGAGCGTGATGAGAGAAACTCTTTGCGTTTCCGTGTCTCTGCGCGATTGTTCTTTGTAGATCTCGTAACCCTGTCCTTTAATCTCTTCTTCCGATTCCTTGCGTTGTTGCTGATGAGCAGTTGAAGTACATCAAAGGGATGAAACTCACTGAATAGTTACGTTGTAAACGTGATTACCCACAAAATTCCAGTTCCCATTCCTGGCGGACTTGCTGCAGGCCTTTTGTGCACAGATCAAATAAGTCGCTGATTTTTCGCAGAACCGGAGCTTCGTTTTCGTAAGGTTCCTGTTCGTAAGTGCTGGCGATATAATAGGAGCGTTTACCCTGATCACGATAGTTGATCAGAAAATCTTTGCGGTCAAGCGATTTCAGATGCTTCAACGCTTCCGGGTAGACGCCGGACCAGAATAATGTGAAATCACCAATATGTCTGTGGATTTCCCGACGTGGTCTGGGGTGTGACTGTTCAGCCTCAAGCAGCATGCAGGCAACTTCTTCAAGTCGATGTCCCTGGAGATCCCGAACCTTGAAAATTGTTTCACTACGCAGAAACCGCAATAGCAGATCGGTCAGATAATCGACCAGATGTGGGTCTGCTATCCCCATTTCTGCGTGAAAAGTGTTCTCAAGCAGCCCCGCAAAGAGGTTTTTCAATTGCTCCTCGCCAGAAATAATCCTGACCATAGTCATATTCCTCCACAGAGAGAACCCAATGACTCAGGCATTTCTGCCTGTAAAAAAGAGACCGAACACATCAATTTTATTCGATAGGTGTATCTGGAGTCAATTTATGATTTCCTGGGCTTCCCCTGTTGTAATTTTTTCTCTACGATTCGGCTTGACTTGACAATTTGTCACGATACCCGGATTCCACCAGCGGTCTTTTCACAGGATTAGTCCCTGTGATTGCGGACCCAAACTGGTAAGTCCTCTCCTGCACACACTTAATTTAGAGGTTGATGAAGTAAAAAATGACCGAACAAAAAGCAACAAACGTAACCTGGCACGATCACACCGTCAGTACAGAAGATCGCCTCAAACTTAATGGCCATAAAAGTGCAGTTCTCTGGTTTACCGGCTTGAGTGCTTGTGGAAAAAGTACTGTAGCAAATACTGTCGATCACATTCTGCATGAAAAAGGGATTCATACTTTCGTACTCGACGGCGATAATGTTCGCATGGGGTTGAACAAGAATCTCGGATTTTCAGCTGAAGATCGTACCGAAAATATTCGTAGAATTGGTGAAGTGGCAAAACTTTTCTGCGAAGCAGGCACCTTTGTACTGACTGCGTTCATTTCCCCTTATCGCGTAGACCGGGATCGTGCCCGAGAAATTCTTAATGAAGGCGAGTTTATTGAAGTTTTTGTCAATGCCTCTCTGGAGACCTGCGAAGCTCGCGACCCGAAAGGGCTTTACAAAAAGGCACGAGCAGGAGAAATCAAAGGCTTCACCGGGATTGATGATCCTTACGAAGAGCCGGAAAATGCAGAGCTTACTCTCGATGCAGATAACAAAAGTATTGATGAACTCGCACAGGAAGTTGTCGCCTATCTGGAGTCCAAGGGCTATCTTTCAGTCTAAATGATTTGGTAAATTGAATTCAGAATTTCAGAAGCCCTGCGGTATTTCCGCAGGGCTTTTTTATTGCCCATTCGACTATCGACAGAGAATGAAGAAGACTTCTTTGAGATTGTAACTACTCAGCGAGTTGTCTCCAGCCGTAGGGACCGCTATTGCGGACCACGCTGGGAAGTCGAACCTCCTATTTTATGCGGTGGTCCGTAATAGCGGACCCTACAGGCAACATAAATTTCTGCAAAACCAAACATTGCTGAATAGTTGCTTGAGATTAAAACAATAATGGGAGGGAAACAGGAAAGTCCGTGCTACTAACGTAAAAAGTTTACGAACGGTACGCAAACTATTTCAGCAAGCAAATGTAACTTCAATGAACCATAGAGGTTAGTACCTTATCAATGAAATGCTGCCCAAGGGTGACCGGATATTTCAAAAGAATTGTTTTGAACCACGAATGAACTCGAATAAACACGAATGAAATCATTTCATCATACCTTCAGTTTGAGATGAAGTTTCCAAAAGAAAAATTCGTGTTAATTGGTCTCTATTCGTGGTTCAAATCCCTGTTTGGTTGCGGCACTGCCGTGCTGGGGTCATCCGTGGCTTTTTTTGACTTGAGCTCTTCAAAAGCACGCTTTAGCCGGATGAATCAATATTTTACCATCAGGGCAGAAAAGTCTTGTCACGGCTGGTTCATCCTGATGGCTATAGCCATAATGGAGCGTAGTATAATTGCTCAGGTTGCAAACGAACTTACCCTCTGTAGTACGAAGAACCAATTAGATCAGGAATTCAGACATGTCAGAAAAAAGTTTCAATCGTCGTGAAATGATGGGCTATGCGTCTGTGTTTGGCTCTGCTTTTTTAGCCTCGCAGGGGAGCTTTCCACAATCCGCTCAAGCGGCAGAATCGAATTCGCTCAGGGTATCGCCTTCCAAAAAGTACGACATGAAAAAGTCGATCAATTTATGGGCGCTGCCTTACCCGAAGCAGATGTCGTTAAAAGAGTGTTTCGAATTATGTGCCGATGCAGGCTTTGAAGGGATCGAAGTAAACTTTGATCTTGAAGGTGATCTTTCCCCCGAATCCAGCGAGAATGACATTATTGCGATCGGGAAGATGGCTCGCCAACTCGGCCTTAAAATCAGCGGCGTCTGCTCATTTCTTTTTTGGCCTTATGCGTTTACTCACGAAGATCCTGCCAAAAGAGCCAAAGGCGTTGAGCTGGCTGGAAAAATGATTCGTGCAGCTCGGCTGCTGGAAACAGATAATCTGCTGGTCGTACCCGGCTCTGTCTATGCACCGTGGTTGCCCGATGAACCACCGGTTCCGCACGATGTTGCACTCAGGCGTGCCAGCGAGGCAGTGAAATCATTAATACCACAAGCAGCTAAACAAGGGGTCTATCTTAATATCGAAAATATTTTTGCAAACGGTTTCCTGCACAGTCCACAGGAAATGAATCAGTTTGTTGACAGCTTCAAAAGTGATCACGTGCGCGTGCATTTCGATACCGGCAACATCATGCAATACCACTTCCCGGAGCATTGGATCCCGCTTCTTGGAAAACGAACAAAAAATATTCACCTGAAAGAGTATTCAAAAAAAACTCACGAGTTTAATCTCGATGCGTTCCGCCTGCTGCTCGATGGAACAACCAACTGGCCCGCTGTCCTGGATGCTCTCGATAAGGTTGGCTATCGTGGATATCTGACGTTCGAATACTTCAACCCTTTCCCGCATTGGCCCGAAGCGATTGTCTATCAAACTTCAGATGCGATGGACCGAATGCTGGGACGCAAATAATTGGTTTGTAAGTATCAATGGCCCCAAACGGAGCACAGACAGTTCATTAAATGTTAGAAGCGATCTGCGGGGGAATAATACGTGAAGAATACTGATCTGCTGAAATTGCCTGTTTCTCTTTTCGTCTTTTGCATGTTGGTTTCCCAAACGATGGGAGAATCTTCCGCCAAGTCTAAATCAGAAGTTGCACCATTTACTGAAAAGGAACTTGTTACCCACGTTTTTTCCCTGACAAAGAATTACCTGCGCGACTTTCAGCATCCTCAAACAAACGTACTTTATGGAGCAAGGCTATCGACAAAAAAGCATTGGACGTCCCCGGAAGATGTGAAGAAGGAACTTCCCAAGCCGTGGGGGTATGGATCACGAATTGCAGATACGGCGTTGCATTGTGGTCATCTGCTTGTTGCGCTATTGGATGCTTATGAAGCACGACCCGATCCTTTTCTGAAAGCAGAAATATCCAAAACATTCGCCGCATTGAGATTGATCGGTTCGCTTCCTGAAAAGTATCCCAAGCCGAATAAACCTGCATTGGAAGGTCTTGTGCCACGCGGACCTCATCCGGATGATGTGACCGCCTATTATGACGATTCCTCGATGGATCAGCACACGACTTACATTATCAGTCTTGCCCGATACGCCAATTCATCACTTGCCAGCGACGAACAGAAAAAGTGGATTCGCGATTCACTCGGTAAAGTCGGTCGGCGACTGGAAAAGAATGGCTGGTCAATTAAACGAGCCGATGGCGTGACGCAGGCTCATGTCGGGTTTGCCTGGACGGGGTTCAATTCCGATCACGCATCTATCCTGTTGCCAGCCATCCTCGCGCTGTATCAGGGAACAGGTGATGAACACTGGCTGAAAACTTACGATAAATTTCTAGCCGAAAAAGAGGGGCTGCGTTGGAAGAATATGCACCCGGGCCCGCATGTTCGAATTAACGGTCATCCGATCTATGCGAATCAAAACGCGTTCCGGGTCAATGCTCTTTATCAGATGGAAACTAATCCCAAACGTAAGGCCGTCTTGCTTGGCTTGTTGGAACAAACCGCGCAGATGCAAATGCAGCGAGATTTTCCGGGGCCTTTCTACAAGAGGTTCCATTCTGCTGAGCAGTGGGTTCGTCTGCAAAAAGAACTCGGCTGGAAAGATGAAAATCTGCATGGTTGCCCTGTTGCGTGGAAGGCGTTCAAGCCGGAAATGCTCGATCAGGGAAGCTTGCCTGTTCTGGCACATGTGCGGTTTCCGCTGGGTGGTTTACACATGGTCATGCTGAGCGAAAACCCGGAAATGATCAGGCAGAACCTTGGCGATATCTGGAAGATGCTCACAACAGTTAACTTGAATAAAATTAACGCCGGAGAAACTAACTACCTTTTCACCGTTGTCGCTTTGCATACATACGCCTTCTACTTTCGGCATCAGGAATTGTTTTCTGCCAACGATCATCAGCCGCAGAGCATCAAAGAGGAATATGGAAAGGAGCTTCCGCTGATAAAAAATGTGGGAGTTGGTCCGACAATTGATGTGGCCATTGCAGGAAAACACGCCTGTGCAATTGGTCGCGGTAAGCTGACGATTCTTGATATTACCGATCCTGCCAATCCACAGACAACAGGAGAGCTTTCAGGTCTAGGAGGCGTGCGTCAGATTCTTGTCGATAATAATATCGCTTACATCACATCCCGGCAGGATGGCTTGTTTATCGTCAGTCTGAAAAATCCGCAGAAGCCACGTTTGCTCAACCATTACGACACCATCGAATTTGCGACCGGTATCGCCATTTCTGGAGATGTTCTGTTTGTTGCCTGTCGCAATTATGGGGTTGAATTGATTGATGTTTCTGATCCATCCAAACCGATTCACCTCAGTACGGTTCGAACCGGAGAGGCACAATCTGTTGTGGCACGCGCGGGTTGGCTTTATGTGGGAGACTGGGTGACATCTGAAGTGCTCGCGATCGATGTGCATAATCCGAGGCTACCGAAAATCACTGCGCACGTTTCGTTAGATGGTTATGGAGATGGCGTCGATCTTCGAGGAAATTATTTATACGCCGCGACCGGTCATCACTCCCGAAAGATGGTCCATCGTGCCGCAGATGACCCCGGGTTTGGTAATGGACACGGGCTGGAAATATTCGATCTGACTGACCCGGCTCATCCACAGTTCGTCTCACGTCTGAAATTCCCGAAACTCTAC
>WFOZ01000541.1 GCA_015487825.1 Planctomycetaceae bacterium | reverse complement strand
TCCCTGTTCATCACCTCGCGCAATGTAACGCGAATCACTAAGAGTCAGATCCCCTTCGGCGTTGAGCGGCCCATGGCATCTTGTGCAATGCTTCTTCAACAACGGTAACACGTCTTCATTCAAACCGATTGATAAATCTTCCGCCCATGAATGAACTGGCAACGACAAAATCAACAGGAGAGTACAAAGGAAAATTAACGGTTTCATAGTATAAGGCATCACATTTTTTGCTTCATATTGTAAAAGTATTACGCAATCACATCATGCACTACGTTTCCCTTGACACCAGTCAGACGCATATCGAGGCCGGAATAGTGAAAAGTCAGCCTTGTGTGATCTAAGCCGAGAAGATGCAATATTGTTGCATGCAGATCGTTAATGCTGACGCGGTCTTCAATCGCTTTGAATCCGAATTCATCGGTCGCACCATGCACATGCCCCCCTTTCACTCCTCCCCCGGCCAGCCAGATGGAAAAACCATGATTATTGTGATCACGTCCCCTGCCGAGCCCTTTATTGGTTCCGGGAGCAGGCAGTTCGACTGTCGGTGTACGACCGAATTCGCCGCCCCATATTACAAGCGTATCTTCCAGAAGCCCTCGTTGTTTCAGATCCGACAGAAAAGCTGCAATCGGTTTGTCCCACAGTGCCGCATCCCGTTTATGGAGCATGATGTCATCATGGTGATCCCACGGAATCCCCTTCCCTGTCCACGCCTGCACGAATCGCACGCCTCGTTCGACCAATCGTCGTGCAATTAGAAGTTGTCGCCCATGCACCGAATCGCCGTACAACTGATGAATATGTTTTGGCTCTTTGGAAGTATCAAACGCATCGGCTGCTTCTGTCTGCATTCGGTAAGCAAGATCGAACGATTGAATACGCGCTTCCAGAGCACCATCATCCTGCACTCTGTTTACATGTTCTTCGTGCAGCTTATGTAATAAATCCAACTGCTGACGTTGCTGGGCAAACGAAACTTTGGTGTTACGAATATTTTCAATCAGCTTTTCGATTTTTGTAAACTGAGTATCAAGATACTGCCCCTGATTACTGCCGGGAAGAAAAGAAGAACCCCAGTAGCGTGGTCCGTGTCGACCGGGAAGACCTTCAGGGCACATCGAAATAAAGCCCGGAAGATTCTGGTTTTCTGTTCCGAGTCCGTAAAGTATCCAGGAACCCATACTCGGGCGAGACTGGATCGGGTCTCCACAATTGAATTCTAACTGAGAAGGAGGATGATTCGGAACGGCACAGTGCATCGAACGAATAATGCACATCTGGTCGATATGCTCTGCTGTTTTTTCAAAAATTTCACTTATTTCAATACCACTTTCGCCATACTTTTTGAACCGGAAGGGAGACTTGTAACCAACACCTGTTTTGCGTTCTGTCTTATAATGCGTTGGTAATGATTTGCCATCGAATTTGTCGAGTAGCGGTTTTCGGTCGAAGGTATCCACCTGACTGGGACCACCATTCATAAACAGCTGGACAACATGCTTAGCTTTCGGTTTGAAGTGCGGTTGCTTAGCTGCCAAAGAAGAGTGAGACAAAGAAGCCTTATGCACGGGAGAGGCCAGGCCCTGCTCTGCCATGATCGCACTGAGTGCCAACGCACCAAAACCTGCACCGGTTTGTTGAAGAAATTGCCGTCGCGATGGAACAGAAGAATACATTGAATTGTCTTTCCAATTTTTTTGATTCAAAGTCGCTTAACTGGACAGCGCCAGGTTCAACTCGTTCCCAAGGTGGACCTTGGGAACGAGGAAATAACATCAAGATATATCACGAGTTACATCAATACTCAAACAGAACCTGGCGCTGTCCAGTTAAACTTATGACCTCGCCGCCAAACTCCTGCCTGATAACGTAGAAACCTTATTCAATAAACAAAAACTCATTCGATATTAACAACACTTGGGCATACCGTTCCCAGACGCCATATTGTGAGGGAGATTTCGAATCTCGTTTTTGTTTTGGGAAAGATTCAGCCGGCGAAAAACGCAGCGGTTTCTTTGCAGCATTATTTGAGGTTGGTTTTAACAGAACAGCCGGCGTCCACCGATAACCGTCCCAGCCATTTTGCAAATTGAAATCCACGACAAAATCGAGCTGCCCTGCCTGATCAATTTTAAATTCTTTTACATTGGTCTCTGTTTGGTTTTGATGTGCTTCCCACTGGCCAATTTTTCCATCAGGGCCGTATAGTGTTGCCCTGATGCCATCTCCCTGTTCCGGAGAGTGCTTTAATATTCCGGAGACCGAAACAAGACCGGCCGCAGGGCTGGTCCAACGATAGACCGTGCAATATCTGTTACTCCCGGCATGCCCGCCAGTGGGAGTCAGCCTCAACCAGCCCAAACCATTCGTTTTATCGGGAAGCTGATTACTCCCCTGAAAATACGAGCCGCTGAAGTAAGGGAACTTGTATAGCTTTCTCAGGTCGTGAGTCCTCTGTCTGGCGTTGTAAATGGCATAACCATACTGCCAGGTCGATCTGGTTGATTCAGGCAGAACGTCAACAGATTTCTGTTCGATAAATTGAACCGAAGCGATTAACTCGTTTTTACCAGGTTCCCGATTATAGACAAGTCTGAATAATTGCCTGATACGCTCGCGAGGATCTGTTACCTGCTGTATGTCACGGCGTGCAATAAGCGCGGCTGCCATCTCCATGATGAATTTATTATTCATCATATACAGACTTTGTGTTGGCACTGTCGTTGAATTCCTGGCTGCATTAGATGTCGCCGGGTCTGCAAAATCAAAAGTGAACAGCAGCGTAGGCAAACTCTCACGAGCAATAACACCGTACACTGCCCGACGATACGGATTGTAATTCCAATTGCTTTGTTTCGTGTACGAGAACGCGTTGACTCTGATCATTTCAACCGCAGGGCCGCCGTGTGAATCATCCAGTTTTCCGGTTACCGAAAGGATCGAATCGTGAATGGCTTCGTATTCAAGCCTGCGGCGATTGTATTTCCAGAGAAGATTGTTTTCCGGATCCAGTTGCTGTTTCTCTGCATTAGCATTACTCGATTGCTGGTAAGTTGCAGAATTCATAATTAATCGATGCAGATACTTGATCGACCACCCATCTTCCATAAATGACTTCGCCAGATAATCAAGCAATTCATGATGTACCGGCTGGCTGGACTGTAAACCGAAATCACTGGGCGTGCTCAACAAACCCTTTCCAAAGTGATAATGCCAGACCCGATTAACGATCACTCGCGAAGTAAGGGGGTTCTCAGGAGCGACAATGGCATTGGCCAATTCCAGACGCCCTGCTCCTTTTTGGAACGGCTGGCGGTTCTTCCCTGCCAAAATTTCCAGAAACTGTCTTGGCACATTTTTGCCACGCCGCTCGATATCACCTCGAATGTAAATGCAGGGATCGAATAACTCTTTCTTGTCTCGTACGACCATGGCACGCTTTGGGGCCCCCGGATGTACGGCCAGTTTAATCAGACGGTTTTCATTCATTTTCAGCAGTGCCAGATAAGTTGGCCGGTCCAGCATTTTGAAATCTTCAGGTGGAATAACTCCGGGAGCTTCCGGGCCGTACATCAACTGGCGTATTTCTTCCCTGTTCTTATCAACAAATCGCGTGGAAGGATCGTTATTATTTTCCTCCAGTAGCTCCCGCCATTGTTTATCAGTTTCGGAAAATATATTTTGATAAAGCTTTGCCGCTTCGTTCAGATCGCCAGGTTTTGTCAATTGAAATGCTGCCGATACGAGAGGATTCAAATCGCAATCCGGCAATTTGTTAACCGCTATCTGATTGATGGTTTCTGCTGATTTGGATATCCATTGGTCCTGAGGAATCGCAGCCAGGGCATGCCATGCACCAAAGACAGCGTCCTTCGGATTTTCTTTCAGGTATTTTTTCCAGCGTGTCGCTATATACGGATTTAATTTCCGCTTCCCCGCCAGAGACTGCATTTTCCCTTCACTTAAACTTCGACCTTCATGAACAACCAGCAGGTATCCACCTATCTGATTGCGAATTTTCTCCATGACCTTTGTAAACTGTTCCTGTCGGTACTTCTGAATAATTTCGTCTTCCTGCCTGACCAGCTTTCGATAAGCAAGATCCAATTCTGAACCTGGTTCCGGCCTGCCGATTACAGGCAACTCTTCAGGCTCTTCAATACTCGCGAACACACCATAAAGAGAATAAAAATCGGCCGTCGGTATCGGATCATACTTATGATCATGACACTGTGCACAAGCAACAGTTAAACCGAGCAAACCACGTGTTACGGTATCAACTCGATCAATCCACTGTTCCTCAATACGTGACTGGCTCAGTCTTCGATGCACGGTCAAAAAACCAAGCGCTGCCAGCATCGGATCATCTTTACGATCTGTCAGTAAGTCAGCAGCGAGTTGTTCTCGCACAAACTGATTGTAAGGCTTGTCTTCATTAAACGAGTTAATAACATAATCGCGATACGTGTAAGCATAAGGATATTGGCGCGGCTCTCCAAAAATCGCCCCTTTGGAATCAGCATAACGAGCCACATCGAGCCAATGCCTCCCCCAGCGTTCACCATAACGAGGATCATCCAACAGCCGATCAATCAGACGTGAATACGCATCGGGAGAGTTGTCTGAAATAAACTCTGCAGCTTCTCTCGGCGAAGCAGGCATACCAATAAGATCAAAATATGCACGCCGCAAAAGCGTTCGTCTGTCTGCACGGGGAGAAGGAGTCATCCCCGCTTTTTTTTGCTGCTGCCAGACAAACCTATCAATACTATTCTGCGCCCACCCCTGATGTTCATCTGCAGGAACATCAGGCATTTCAATCGGTTGAAACGCCCAGTGAGTTTTCGCATTCTCCCAGATAACATCATGATGTTTTTTTGAATCGACCTTGCCGAGAGGCTCTTTTTCATCCGGCCAGGGTGCCCCCAGTTCAATCCAGCGTGTAAGAACATCAACTTCCTGCTGCGACATTTTCTTATCCGGAGGCATTTCCAGACTCTCATATCTCACCGACTCGATCAACAGGCTTTCGTCCGGTTTTCCCGGAACAATTACCTCGCCGGATTCTCCCCCCCTCAACACATGAGAACGCAAATCCAGACGCAATTCTCCTTCCTGCTTCTTTTCACCATGGCAACGGAAACAATTCTTCGCCAGCAGCGGCCGAACATCCCTCTCGAAAAACTGCAATTGCTCATCCGGTATTTTTTTCAACTTCGCAGCAGGCGAATCAGCAGCAGGCATATTTTTCGGAGAAACAACCAACACCAGACAAAATGCCAGGCACATTACTCCTGTGTTCAGCAATCGTATTTTATACTCAAACATATTTTATATTCCCGCTGCCGATTGTTCCTGACGATGCCCGAGGGTCAACTGATGAACCAAAGCAGCAATCGCGCCTCGCCGTTCAACAATCTGAGGACGCCCCTGATTGACAATCAATCGGCATTGCTCATAATTTGCCTTCAAAGTCCGCTTCGCCACCTGCTCTTTGAACTGCTCAAACAATTCCGGAGCGATATTCCAGAGATACCCATAAAGAAAAACCGCTTCCGGATTAAAAATATTGATCAGGGAAGAAACGCCTGTCGCCAGATAGCCCAAGGCAGAATTGAGAATCTCATCGGCTTCAAGTTCACCAGATTGCAGTAGCCTGATCGCTTCATGTAAGTCCAACTGACGACCAGTTTTTTTTGAAACAGCTTTTGCTACCGCATTGTCAGAGGCAACAGTCTCCAGGCAGCCCCGGTTACCACACCCGCACAGGCCCCCTTCAGGAGCAACAACAATATGCCCAAATTCGCCGGCCACTCCACCGACTCCCTGCATCAGTTTGCCATGACTGCAAACGGCGATACCAATGCCACCGCTGTGAGTCATCAAGACGAAATTGTCGATCTCTTTTGCGGCTCCAAATAATCTTTCAGCCAGAAAAGCACCGTGCATACATTGCACCACACTTGTTTGCACGCCAAGTTTCCCGGTGAGATCTTCGCCTATCTGATGTCCAATCAATTGAGGAATATTCGGACACGATATCATGCGATGATCGTGACGATCGATTTGCCCCGGTGTCGTCAAACCTAATCCGAGAGGCTGAAACTGAAACTCAGCTTTCAACGAATTAACCTGCCTGACGATCTCATCCAGCAGGTCTTCATATTTCTGAGGCATCGTAAAAAAACGAGTCGACTCATCTCTCACCGACCCATCACAGCCGCCAATAACAACTTCGCATCGTACCGGACTGAGTACCAGGCCGACAACAAAACGGTTCTTACTGGCCAGCTCATAAATTTTCCGCGGACGCCCCATTCCCGAATAAGC